>NZ_JBITWA010000013.1:0-149459 GCF_044543425.1 Bacillus sp. NPDC077411
ATATCTACACAATGCTTTTGAGCTATATCTTTAAAGGATTCTACGCCATTAAGATAAGCAGTAACAGCCGATAACTTGGTTTCTAAAGAGTATTTCGTCATAAAAAAAACTGCACCTCCAATTGTTAGACGGTGTCTAACAATTGGGGTGCAGTTCAGTAGGTGCCTTTCGGAGGTCGGTTCCTTCTTACTTATCCGCCGATATATCGGCGGAAATGGTACTTTTATCGGCGCTTTTTACAATATATCGACCGTTTCTTAAAATATATCGGCGATTCGACATGAAAAACAGTCTAGTCTCTAAAGCTCGGTCTTTTAGAACAAGTGAATGTTTTGCTTTTTGCACTCTTCACGCATTTCATCTGGCCACACTGAAGACTGCACTTCACCGATATGTGCTTTACGTAAAAAGTACATGCACATTCTTGATTGTCCAATGCCACCACCAAGTGTTAACGGCAGTACATCTTCTAAAATTCCTTTATGGAAATCGTATTCACGTTTGAAGTCTTCCCCTGTTATTGTTAATTGTTCATCAAGAGATTTACTGTCAACGCGAATGCCCATCGATGATAATTCAAATGAAGACTGCAATACTGGATGCCAGAATAAAATATCTCCGTTCAATTTCCAATCATCATAGTCCGATGCGCGTCCATCATGTTTTTCCCCAGAGCAAAGCGCCCCGCCAATCCCGCTAATAAAGACGGCACCATGTTCTTTCGCAATCGCATGCTCACGATCCTTCGGTGTTAATTCTGGGTATTTATCCTCAAGCTCTTGTGATGTGATAAATACGATATCTTCTGGTAAATACTTACCAAGGAACGGATATTTTTCAAACAAATAGCTCTCTAATTCTTTGAATATTCCGTAAATTGTTCGTACTGTTTCTTGTAAATAATCTACTGTACGCCATTCTTTTTGAATAATTTTTTCCCAATCCCATTGATCCACGTAAATAGAATGCGTTGCATCTAATTCTTCATCGCGGCGAATTGCGTTCATATTTGTATATAGCCCTTCACCAGCTTCATATCCATATTCATGCAAAGCGAATCGTTTCCATTTTGCTAGTGAATGTACAATTTCTAACTCTTCTCCTGAATGCAGCATATCAAATTCAATTGGACGCTCCACACCGTTTAAATGATCGTTTAATCCTGATTTTTTCGTTACAAATAATGGTGCAGATACACGGAATAACCCAAGACGTTTTGATAATTGCTCTTCAAAAAATGTTTTAACTTCCTTAATTGCGATTTGTGTTTCTCTTACTGTCATTAATGTTTGATACATGATGTTTTCCTCCTAAAATGTTTTGATGTAATGAGGAAAGAAACCAATAAAAAAAGCCCTTCTTTCCCAAAAAACTGGGACGAAAGACTTTGGTTCCGCGGTACCACCCAAATTAGCAACAGAGGTTGCTCACTTATCAGTACGGAGATTAGAGATAACTCGATACTGTTCTTCTTGTAACGGCGAAGTTTCCGGCTAAGTCTACTTTCCTAAAAAGGATTTCGGTTAGCGACTCCAGGAGGTTCTTCATAACAGGCTTCGTATCAGGCTCACACCATCCCTGACTCGCTTGGACTACGTCCTATTACTACTCTTCCTTTCACAGTCGTTTTACTGTCACATCTCTGAAACATTTTATTAAAGTTTATTCTATACAAAAAAATAAGAAAGTCAACAAAAATTTTTAAAATATTTTTCAATTCTTTATTTTGTGTATTCACAAAATAACATGTGTCACACTTCAACAAATTATCGTGTCTTATTAATAAAGACTAAATATAAAGGAGGATCTCCATGAGTAATTTAACAAATAAAGTTCCTGAATGGTTATACATATTTGTATTTTGCACCGCTGGGATCAGTGTCGTTTCTCAAGGATTCATCATGATTCCAATCGAAAGTCAACTTATATTCTATTTTCAAATTCCTAAAAATGTTGCCTATCTCTCAAGCAGCATATTTTCCATTTTCTACGCCATTGGATTCTTAATTTTCGCTCCTCTATCCAATCGATTTGGGAAGAAAAATATATTAGTTCTCGGTCTATTCGCTTTGTCCTTTTGTACGCTGACGATTAGCTTTTGCAAAGTATACAACTTATTTTTGTTTCTTAGAGCTTTGCAAGGACTAGTAGCAGCTACGTTTACGCCTTTAGCGCTTGCCTATGCATTCGAATTGTTTATTCCAAAGCGTCAAGGCTATGTTATCGGGATTTTAAGCACAGCATTTACCATGTCTAGCCTATTAGGACAAATACTCAGTAATTGGTTTATATCTCAATACGCTTTTCCTAGTCTTTTTTATTTTTTCGCTTTCATTCATCTTTTATGTGGGGCAATTTTATATTTCACTCTACCTGCATCTATCAAAAGTAATCGTCCATTATCTATAGCATACTGGTTTGATATGTTTACATTATTTCGAAATCGTTACATGGCAATTTGTCTTGCGATTACCTTTACACAGTTTCTTTCATTCGTTGCCATTTATAGTTCTTTACATCACTTATTAATCCAAATGTATCACCTTACAGGTCATGAAATTCTGTTATTTCAATGCCTTGGCATAATCGGAATGTCTATTTCTCCTTTTATGAATAACTTTATTACACATATTAAAGCCCCCAAAATGATTACATTAGGACTTATAATCACGTGCACAGGAGTACTTTTGTTCTTGAAATGGGATCATATTTATTTTCTCTCTATCACTACAATCCTATTTGCGGCAGGAATTTCAGTCGTACTACCTTCTATCATTTTTCATATTGGACAAATAAGCGGGAAGAAAAAAGGAGTTGCAATGGCACTTTATACATTTACTTTATTTTTAGGATCTAGTATAGGTCCGTATATCGGGACAAAAATGATGTTTAAATATGTCGTACTTACTATTTTCTCTATCTTATTTTTGTCTATCCTAACATCAATTTTTTTACGAAAAAAGCAACACCATTTCTGCGAAAAGATACCAGTTAATCAAAATGATTAGTTTGCAAACAATATAAATAAGAGTTGCTCTAACAGTTCTCTCACAACTTTTAGAACAACTCTACGCCCTTAACGTTGTATAATAACACGCCCCAGCTTATCAGGATTTACAACATAAAAAATTTGTTCAATCTGATTCGTATTTTGCTTCCAAGCAAAACTGAAGACACCGACGACCTCTTCATCCTTTACTATGAGAACGCCTGGCTCATTATTTACTATGACTGCTTGTGCCTTTTTTCCTGTGAAAAACTTTGTAGCAATTGCAGATAACAAACTCAGCACGCGCTCTTTACTAATAATTTGATTAATAGCTGTAACAACATTCCCTCCTCCATCTGCAATAAGGGTTACATCGTTAGTAAGAATCTCTGAAATTTCTTGAACGTTGCCTTTCGATAAGGCCAAAATAAACTTATGAATTTGCTCTTGTTGAATTTCGTATGATGTATAATTTTCATCAAAAGATACATTCATTTTCTTCTTCGCACGGCTAAACACTTTACGGCAATTCATCTCCGTTATATGGAGTAAATCCGCGATTTCACTATGTTTTAAATCTAATGCTTCTTTTAGAACATAAACCGCTCGCTCTGTGGCCGAGAGTTTTTCCATAAGAACAACAAATGTATAGTGCAGCTGGTCATCTTGCATGATTTTCTCTGAAGGATCCCATTTCATATCCTGCACAATCGGCTCTGGCAGCCATGTACCCACATAAGTTTCTCTTTTTTTTCGGCTTGATTGTAATTCATTTATACAACGATTTACAACCATTCTACTTATATACGACTTTATATTGTTAATATCAGTTAAATGAATCTCATTCATCTGTAGCTTTAGAAATGTATCTTGAACAATATCTTCAGCATCACTTATCGATCCAAGCATTTTATATGCAATAGCAATAAAATAAGATTTGTATGCTATATACAATTTATTTATGTCTAAATGATGTCCTTCCACCTTACCCCTCCTTGAAGCTAACTCACCCAAATTTTAGCATTATATCCAACCACAAATACCCTAGAAAAAATCCCCTAGGGTATACCTATGTAAGTTTCTCAAAAAACATTTTTTGAAAATAATATTTATAAAAAATTACGAACTAAATAAATCTATTTTGATCTTCCAGATAGAAGTCACTGCTATACATAACTAGACGCTCTCGCCCACCTAACAATTTGTATTTATAATTGATTCTACAAATGATTTTGAAACCCTTTAGACCAAGAAGGATGAATGGGCTCCCACCCATATTCTTTTCGAGCTTTAGTATTAGAAGCGCCGCGCTCACCACGATTACTACTAACTTGAAAAGAAGGCTCAGGTGCACCGATTGCAGAAGCATAAACAGGCAACCAAACATGTCCTGATGCAGGATGGTCATCGACAATGTTGACCGGACCAGATGGCCAATCTAGTGCCAGTAGTGCTGCTCTTGCTGCATCGTCTACATGTAGAAAAGAAGCTACACCATCAGTTGCTGCCCTTTCTTGTCGTCGTACTTGATTCGCAATCATTCCATCTATTGCATACCAAGTTCCCGGACCATAGAGCGTTCCATAACGAAGAATCACAAATTCCGGCATTTGAGATACCTTTTCTTCTAACGCCATAATACCTTCTATCGTCGTTTTCCGCGGAAACGGAGCAGTAATGTCTAACATGTCCTCTTCTGTAGCAGGTCCCTCTCCAGGCTCATATGCCCACGAAATACTTTGTGCAATCATTCGTCTAACACCAGCTAAGTTTGCAGCATCTACAAGATTTTCTGTCCCCTCCATTCGCATTTTTGCATTATCTACGGAGCTTCCCCCACTTAGCGATGTAAGTTGATGAATCACTACATCTGGCTGACTATTTTGCAATGCAGTGAATACAGCATCTCGATCAAATGCATCGGCCACCATGGGCTTTGCACCCAATTTTGTAATTGTGCTTGCCTTTGATTCATCACGAATCATTCCGAACACATCGTGGCCCTCCTGTACTAACAAAGGAATTAAAGAGCGTCCGATTACACCAGTTGCTCCGGCAAGAAAAATGTTCAATTCTATTCCCCCTATATATGTTTCAACTAATTCGTCTTGTTTTTTGAGACTGTTATTTTGCTGTTCATATATAAGACAAATTGGGTTTATAAATCGTGACATGAATCAAAAAATTTACTATATAAATCCATTTTAATGTTTCAGCTTACAAGTTGCTGCTAGAGAGAAAAAATGTCTTGCACTCGTTTTCTCTCTTTGTTTTAACCATTGTCCGTGGCAGGAAAAGGCCCTGACTGCTTCTATGCATGGCCAGACGCTCTTGCCTATCTAAAATGTCATTTTTTCAATTTGTATTTATATACAATAAAAAACCATCTATTACTATGCTAGAGATCTTACAGTTTATTCATAATTGCTTCTACGATATGTTCAACCGTCATCTCCCCATCAATTACGTAGTCAGCATTAGGTTTCACACTTTTCTCCATCTCTAAGTATGCCTCTCTCCCAGCTTGCAAGTATACCTCACATTCGAAAAGAATCTCATCAATAGTATGTAAAGGATTACGAATAAATCTTCTCGCCATCGCTATATCTAATGGTGTATCAATATAAAATGAAATGTCTATCACATCTTTCATCTGGTTATTCAAGTACGAAAATGGATAGTCCAAAATAATATAATCTACAACTGCATCATTTAATAACGATTCAATATCTATCATGATGGGACTAACATTCCACTCATTATAATTTGCACCTTTTTCCATCCATTCACAAATGTCACTTGGCCCCTCTAAATTATAATCATCAAAATGAAAAGTCTTGGCGTTATTCAGTCTATTAGCTAACTCCTTCGTAACGGTTGTCTTACCGCCGCCAGATACAGCTGAAATAGATATTACTGTTGTTTTTTCCCCCATATTACTCCTCCATGAAATAATAGAATTTTAATCTCTTTCCTATCCCTTTACTCTAAAATAATCTTTTGCTGGAGTCTATAGTTACAAATGGGCGTATATGAAACATTAAAAAAGTAACTACTCAGCCATACACCACTTATTACCTTTCAGCACATAGATTGCTGCCGTGACGATACAAATGACAATGCACCTTGCTGCCTTTCTTTGTTACCATACTTTGCACGTGGCAGAAATAGGCACTGACCGCTTCTATGCATGGCCAGTCCCTCCCAGGCCATTTTAAAAAATTCTTTTCTACCTTTTTTTACAGAGTGACTAAGTAGTTACCATGTATTCAAGATTTAACACCTTTTACATAACACATTACTATCAGCAAAAATTAAAAGATTTCTATTAACGGGATAAACCTGAGAATTTTGCGCATTACTGTCCATGTTATGATATACTATTATATCCTGCTGTTCATTTTTATGAGCAACTGTCGGAAAGGAAAAAGTCATAAACCCAAATTTTATTTTAAAGATTTATCGACTACTGTGGAAACAGATTTGCTATACAATAATAACGGAGTGATTATATTATATGAGTAAAGCTAAAGGTAAAGGCGGAACAGGTAGAGGAACAGGCAGTAAGGGCTGGAACCGCTGGAAAGCCAGTGCCAACAAAAAAAAGAGTGCCAAACCTTATACAAGCAAAGGTGTGAAAAAAGCGGGTGGCGCAAAGACAAACAGTAATACAGGTGACAAATCCGAAAGATAGGGACTGCTATTTCCGTTTGATATCTTTCGTGTAAGTGTAAGATAGATGTTGTGTGGGTTTATTTTGCGGAGAAAAGCAAAGATTTAAAACAACAAAACAAGTGGTTGCTCATTGTAAAAAGACAACTTTTAAAATTCATTAATACGATATATTATGAAAAAATGGGCGTTTATCAAACAGTAAAAGAAAAAGATGTTTGCCACAAATAAGCAAACATCTTTTTCTTTTACCGTACTTTATCCACTTAATCGTCTTCAGTCAATCGCTTCACTTCAAAATACAACACTTGAATAAATTTCTTCGTATTAATTCGTGTATGACCAGTCGATGATAATGATTCGTTTGTTAACTCTGTCATTCGTTTACGCACAATTGTAAAATCAAAAAATTTCGGAGCATAGCTTTCAAATTTCGGATTCGAAAAATCCGTTAAGCCAAGAGAAGCTAAGTGATTAAGCGATTGATAAATTGCTCGGCGCACCCTTTGTTCTGAAGCTTTTCTCTCTTTATCAATCTCACCTTCCGAAGCCATTTCACCTAACTTTTTGACCGTAATATGTTGAAAAATATCTTTTAATACTGGAAAACCGTGTTCAAAGGTTTCCTTCTTTTCATATTGATATAAGTATTCCAGCATACTTAGTAAATCTTTACTTCCGTTCTCCCCAGCAATCCCTAGTTCCGCTAATAAGAAACGGCCAGAATCAGCAATTTTTTTCTCTTCTAGCCCTGATTCAATGCGTCCTTTTGGTTGTTCCCATTGAAATACATTGTTTAATGATTTTTGAATATCTTGAATAGAGCGTTCCAAGCGAATACGTTCTATCACTTTTCGTACAACTGCTACAACTTCAATTTTATTGAGAGGTTTTATAATATAATATTCAACACCAAGGGAATAAGCTTCACCAATTAATTGTTTTGATTCTACTTGAGAAATCATAACCACTTTCCCCGCAAACGACGGGACGATGCGCCGAACCGTTTCAATTCCGTCGCGAATTGGCATTAATAAGTCAATAAATAATATATCTACTTTTTTAAAATTTAATTTTTCCCCTTCTACAAAAGCCCCATCTTCTTCTTCTCCAACTACTTCTCCAAGGTCTTCATCTTCAATAATTTGCGCTAACATAGAACGAAACACTTCGTCATCATCTACGATGTAATAAAACATAGACTCATCCTTCCTTAGTCAGGCTAGATTCCGGCAACCGTACAATAAATTTGCAGCCTCTTTCAGCGTCTCTGTCTTGTAGTATAACCTCTCCCCCAAGTTCCGTCACCATCTCTTTTATATAAGATAAGCCAATTCCTGTTGACGGTGTTCCAGTTTGGTCATATTTTGAAGTAAAACCAGGCTTAAATACTAGCTCCTTATATTTCCCCGAAATACCCGGACCATCATCTATTACTTCAAACGAGACAACCGCTCCTTGCTTCTTAATATGAATTGTAATTGTACCAACACGATCAATTGCTTCTACAGCATTTGCAACTAAATTATTTAAAATCGACAAAACGGTATATACATGATATTGCGTATGTTCCCCTTCTATCTGTTTAGAAAATACGATGTCCTTTTGTAATAACTGTGCGTATTTCTCGTTAATTCTTATAATCATTTCCGCCAGTTCATTTCCATTTATATATTCCGAAAGATCTTTATCTAAAAGAAGTTTAGATAACCCTGCAAAAATTCTTTGGTTATCTTTTTTTATTTCGTGTACCTCTCCTGCAATTTTCAGCGCGTTCTTACTATACAGCTCTATATCACTTCCAGCACTTTCTTGCTGCTGTAAATTCCGATATAATTGGTATGCTTCTTGTGTGATCCTTTCAGCATCTTGCAGCGTTTTCTTCAAATGAACAGATTCTACATACAAGTTAGAAAGATGCATAAACATCTTTTCATTTTCTTTCCGAACCTGCGCTTCTTTTAATTTTGTCTCATATAAACTCATCATATTTAAAAAACCGAGCGCAAAAAAACTACGGAAAGTAGCAATAATAATAATTTTATTCACTTCTGAAACTGTAATCATCGTGCTCAACACAAAAATATGATAAAAAGCAAGTTCCGCCATGCTTGAAATAATTTCAATCGTAATGCCAAAACATCCGATTAAAAATGGTTTTTGATGAAATTGATTTACTTTGCATATTGAAAAAAGACTTCCATATACGAAATAATAAAAGAAGACTGGATAACGCATACAAAAGGAGTCTGAAAAATGAAAAGAACCTTGCAGCATCCAGTCAAGGCCAATTCGAAATATTACTACAGATGCCCCAACAAGAATTCCTGCTATAGCAGCTGGAATTTTTCTTAAAAATAATAGTAAAAAGAAGAAAATCGGTGTTCCAAAGCTAACACGAAACGTATCATTAAATGGATGAAAGTTCAATTCTCCAGCTACTGGAACAATCAAAATTAAAATAATTAAAAGTGAAATATCTTTTTTCCACAATTGATGCCAGTTCAAACACGTCACTTCCCATTATCTAGTATTGAAACATAATAAGGAAAGCCCGCTTATTATATAAACGGGCTTTATTCCTATACTGTTACCTTTTCAACTGCTTTTATTTGACGATAAACAGGTTGCCACATTGCATCTTTTACAGCCTTCCTGATATCGTTATCACTTAATACCTCACGAGCAACACCTTCAGCAACTGCCGCTTTTGCTACTTCAACAGCAACAATCTCTGAAATATTACGCAGCTCTTCTACTTCCGGAAGAATTGGTGCACCAGGTTGACTTGTATCTACCATACTCGCTACCGCTTCTGCTGCCGCTGCAAACATGCCATCTGTCATTACACGAGCACGAACAACATTTGTACCAAGACCAAGACCTGGGAAGATAAGTGCATTGTTAGATTGCCCAATTATATAAGTAACTCCATTATATGTAACTGGATCGAACGGACTACCAGTTGCAACAAGCGCTCGCCCTTCTGTCCAAGAAATTAAATCGGCTGGTTTCGCTTCTGCAAGAGGCGTTGGATTAGACATTGGTAAAATAATTGGTCGTTCCACATGTGCTGCCATTTCTTTTACTATTGCTTCTGTAAATGCACCAGCAACTGTTGACGTCCCGATTAAAATAGTTGGTTGTACATGTTTTACAACTTCAGCAAGACCAATCATTTCTGATTGCTGCCATTGTTGGACTTCAGACCTTTCACGTGCATAAGGACGTTGGAAGTCAAGAAGATCATCCATATCAGTAAGTAAACCATTACGGTCAATACACCAAAAACGGCGGTTTGCTTCATCCTTCGATAAACCTAAGCGCACCATTGCATCACGTACTTGATCTGCAATTCCAACTCCAGCAGTACCCGCACCAAAGACTACAACGCGATGTTCACAAAGTGGAATACCTGAAGCCTTCACAGCTGATAACACAGCTGCCAGTGAAACAGCCCCAGTTCCTTGTATATCATCGTTAAATGTACATACGCTATCGCGATATTTGTCTAAAATTTTACGTGCATTACGTGTACTAAAATCTTCCCAGTGCAGCAATGCATTCGGAAACTTATTACATACAGCTTTTACAAACAAATCGATAAATGTATCATACGCTTCTCCCGTTACACGTGGATGGCGATTTCCGATATAAAACGGATTATTTAATAAATCTTCATTGTTTGTACCAACATCTAAAATAACCGGTAATACACGACTTGGATCAATACCAACTGCTGCTGTATAAACAGCTAGTTTTCCAATGGCAATATTAATACCACCTACACCCCAGTCTCCAATTCCTAAAATACCTTCACCGTCTGTTACAACGACTAAATCAATATTTTCTGCAGTTGCACCAATGTTAGAAAATGCTTCCTCAATACCATTTGGATCATTAACTGATAAATACACCCCACGTGGTTTACGATACTCATGACTATATCTTTGAATCGCCACACCAACAGTTGGCGTGTATACAATCGGAAGCATTTCTCGTAAATGATTTGTAAGCAAACGATAAAATAACACTTCATTACGATCATGCAGTGCTGTTAAGTATACGTTTTTTAATAAGTCATCCGGCTGTGAACAAAACTGTTCATATGCACGGCGTGCTTGTTCGTCCAATGTTAATACAGCTGGTGGCAATAATCCTTTCAGCCCTAGTTCTTCCCTTTCTTCTGTTGTGAAAGCAACGCCTTTATTTAAAAGTGGTGTTGCTAATACTTCCCTTCCTCGTAATGTCGTTTCTAAAGTTCCATCCGAGGAAACTGTAAATTTACTCATAAAATCCCTACCCTTATTTATATATATAACATTTCTATATTGTAAACAAAAAAAGGGGGAAAGTCCCCCCTTTTTTTTAATTTTTCTTTAAAAGAGATGCTCCCGCAATTCCAGGGTGCGTCATTTCATACGGATCTAAAATCAAATCTAATTCTTCTTCTGATAATACACCGGTTTTCAGGCAAAGCTCTCTGACAGATTGACCAGTTGCAATTGCTTCTTTTGCAACGCGAGCTGCTGCTTCGTATCCGATATGTGGATTCACAGCTGTAATAATACCAACGCTTTGCTCAACATACTCTTTTAAGTGCTCTTCATTTGCTTCAATCCCTTTTAAGCAATTATCTGTAAAGGCACGGAAGCCGTTATTCATAATACTGATGGATTGAAGTAAGTTAAATACAAGCACCGGTTCCATTACATTTAGCTCTAATTGGCCTGCTTCTGAAGCAAGACAAATTGTATGGTCGTTCCCAATTACTTGGAACGCAATTTGGTTAATCACTTCTGGCATTACAGGATTTACTTTCCCTGGCATAATAGAAGAACCAGGTTGACGAGCTGGAAGCATAATTTCACCTAACCCAACACGTGGGCCAGATGCCATTAAGCGTAAGTCATTTGCAATTTTTGACATATTCATCATACATACTTTCAGTGCAGCTGATACTTCTGTATATGCATCTGTATTTTGCGTTGCATCTACTAAATCCTCTGCTCCAACAAGAGGCAACTTACTAATAGCCGCCAAATGTTTTACTACAGCCTCAATGTACTGCGGATCTGCATTTAATCCTGTACCAACAGCTGTTGCTCCCATATTCACTTCATATAAGTGTTGACGAGATTTCTCGATGCGTTTTATATCACGTCCAAGCACGCGAGCGTATGCTTTAAACTCTTGTCCAAGACGAATTGGTACAGCATCTTGTAAATGCGTACGTCCCATTTTAATAATATGATCGAATTGTTCTGCTTTTAATTCAAAGATATCACGCATATATCCCATCGTTTGTAATAATTCTTCTAACAAGTTTAACGTCGCAATATGAATTGCAGTCGGGAATGCATCATTTGTTGATTGTGCCATATTCACATGGCTATTTGGACTAATGTAATGATAGTCCCCTTTTTCCATTTCTAATAATTCAAGAGCACGATTGGCAATAACTTCATTTGCATTCATATTCATAGAAGTTCCAGCTCCGCCTTGAATCGGATCAACGATAAAATGCTCGTGCCATTTCCCTTCAAGAATCTCTTGTGCTGCTTCCGCAATTGCTGTACCTTTTTTTAGTTCTAATCGTCCAACATCTGTATTTGCAAGCGCCGCCGCTTTTTTTACAATCGCAAATGCTTTAATTAATCCTTCATGAATCTTATAACCTGTAATCGGAAAGTTTTCGACCGCACGCATTGTTTGAACACCATAATATGCATGCATTGGTACTTCTTTCTCACCTAAAAAATCTTTTTCAATTCGCACATCTTTTGTAGCTTCAGTTATTGCTGCCATATCTGTTCACTCCTCAACTTATTTTTCTCCACATTCATATGTAACCATTCTCCTACCTCAAATTTTATAAGAAATAAAAAATGAAGCGAGAGATATACTATTTGTGATAAATCAATTCGTTTCACGAATAATCAGCGAGAGATAAAAAATCTCTCACTGATTAAGCTTTCAATTTATGCTGCTTTTGTTTGATTTACAGTTTCTACATACTGTTTTGCTTTCGCTTGATCAAATTCGCCTTCCCATTTTGACATGACAATCGCTGCTAATGCGTTCCCTAATACATTGACAGACGAGCGAATCATATCTAAAATGCGGTCAATACCAGCAATTAAAGCAATTCCTTCTAATGGAAGTCCCATCGAACCTAGTGTTGCCAATACGACAACAAAGGAAGCACCAGGAACACCAGCCATTCCTTTAGACGTTAACATTAAAACAAATAACAATGTAACTTGTTCTGTTAGTGACATGTGTATACCGTACATTTGCGCCACAAATAGCGATGCTAACGCTTGATAAATAGCTGATCCAGTTAAATTAAATGTGTAACCAGTAGGTATTACGAAAGAAGCTACGGCCTTCGGACAACCGAACTCTTCCATTTTTCTCATAATATTTGGTAAAACGGCTTCTGAACTTGCTGTTGTAAAAGACAAAATCAATTCTTCTTTTAAAACTTTCATTAAGGTGAAAATATTTACTCCCACCATTTTTGCATTTATACCTAGTACAACAATAACAAATAACACAACTGTTACATAAACTGCGACCACTAATTTTCCTAATGGAAGCAGTGTAGCCACTCCAAATTTTGCAACCGTAACAGCAATTAGTGCAAATACACCAACCGGAGCAAATTTCATGACTTGATTTGTCACCCAAAACATTGCTTCTAAGACACCTTCAAAGAAATGAAAGACTGGCTTTCCTTTTTCTCCGATTGCAGCAACCCCTAAACCAAATAACACTGAGAAGAAAATAATTGGTAATAAGTCTCCTTGTGCAATTGATTCAAATACGTTTTTTGGTACAATATGAACAATTGTTTCTGCAAAACCTTTTTTCTGCGTTGCATCAGCTGTTGCTTTGTATGCTGAAATATCACCTTGCTGTAAATGGCTCATATCAACGCCCGTTCCTGGGTGGAACACGTTTGCTGCTATTAATCCCATTAAAATAGCAATCGTCGTAATAATTTCAAAATAAAGGATTGTCTTTCCACCTAATTTACCAAGCTTCTTCATATCGCCCACACCAGCTACCGCTACAATAAGTGCAGAAATAACAATTGGAACAACAATCATTTTAATTAAATGAATAAAAATATCTCCAAGCGGTGTAATATAGGAAATAGCTGTTTTATTCCCATAAAAGATTGCCCCTACTACAATCCCTAAAATGAGCGCTACAAAAATTTGTGTAGCTAATCCGAATTTTTTCATGTATTTTCATCCCCTCCATGCGAACGCTTTCAATTTGTATGTATAAAAGCTTACCCACATGATATAGGTGAACCTACAAAATCAGACAAAAAACTACAAGTTTGTCACAAAACTTTCGAATTTCCCCCTTAAAATGTTCATTGTTCTTCTTCTTTAGTATACAATCGAAACATAGAATTGTTAAAACATCAGATTATTTTGTATAATCCAAAAAGTAAACCTATTAAACAGCGAAACGAAAAGGAGGAGATATTATGAAAAGATATACAATGACTTTCATTATAAACCTTTCTTTTCCGTTTCATTTTCTCGTAAAGGAGCAAAGGCATTCGCCTTCGCTCTTTTTTTAACGCCATTTTTAAAAGGAGGAGTAATGATGAAATTGTATCAGCGGGTCTTAATCAAACTAAGCGGCGGCGCTCTAGCCGATCATGATGGAAACAGTTTTAGTTCCAATCATTTAGAGCACATCGCAACTGAAATTTTATCTATTATCGATTTGGGAATTGAAGTTTCTATTGTCGTGGGTGGAGGTAACATTTTTAAAGGGAATTTAGCTGAGGACTGGGGAATTGACCGGGTAGAGGCAGACAATATAGGTACATTAGGCACAATTATTAATAGCTTAATGTTACGCGGTGTACTAAAAAGTAAAACAGATAAAGAAGTTCGCGTCATGACATCTATTCCTATTACTACTGTTGCTGAACCCTACATTCATTTACGAGCTATGCATCATTTAGATAAAGGATACATTGTTATTTTTGGGGGCGGCAATGGCCAACCTTTTGTTACAACAGATTATCCAAGTGTACAACGGGCAATCGAAATGAATAGCGACGCAATTTTAGTTGCAAAACAAGGTGTAGATGGTGTCTTCACAAGTGACCCCAAGCGAAATAAATCAGCAAAAATGTATCACCATTTAAACTATAACGACGTCGTCAAAAACAATATAAAAGTGATGGACCAATCAGCTTTACTACTTGCTCGTGACTATCATTTACCCGTCCATATCTTTAACTTTGATGAACAAGGAGTTATGAAAAAAATATGCTTAGGAGAACATATCGGCACTTTAATCAGCCATCAGTTAACAAAACTTGAGGATGAAAACTAGCATTTTTCAAAACAAAATCCAACTGTAATTATGAACATACAATAAGATGCAGTGATACACCGCACCTTATACTTTCTATAATAAATCGCTGCTTTGTAGAATACAACATAACCGCTACTTACTTTCTCCTTTTGTTTTAAACCCTTGCATGTGTAGCAGAAAAAATCCCTAACCGCTTCCATGCATGACCAAATGCTCTCGTCCCCCTAAAAAAGGGGGTTTTTATGTCGTTTTTAAACTTATATATACAATCACAAATTGGTGAATACAACTACTGGTTCTTCTATATGATTATTGTTTACAACTACATCCGCACAATCCTTTGGTGCATGCTCTTCTATGTACATATGACAAGCCGCATGATATCGCTGTAAAAACATTTCGCCTGCCTTCTCTTCACTTCCAAAAGCTTGCGCTTCCCTTTTGGAACCACGTTCTCTAGCAATCTTGAAGTCTGTTTCTATAAATACTTTATAGTCAAATAAATGTTTCAATTCTTCCTTAAATAAAAAGGTTCCATCTACTATAAATATAGTATCTTCTGAGGCTAGTACAGATTCTGAATGAATATACATATCGGTCTCTAAATCATGTGATTGTATCTCATAACGCATCGTACCATTAGGTCCTAATGGTTTTAATAATCGTTCAGAAATAGCTTTATAATCATGAGCATCTTCATAATACCCCTTTGCTGATTCCTTCCCCTGTGAATATCGAATTGCTCTTGGATTATGGAAATGATCGATACTCGTTCGAATTACTGTTCTTCCTTGGTTTTGAATTTCTTTCGCCAATTCATTTGCAAATGTTGTTTTCCCAGAAGCTGTAATACCACTAACACCCACTCTTACAGGATGATTTAATTTAAGTGCACATATATGCTCGGCAATTTTACGAATAACAGTTTGACGTTTCACCCAAATCCCTCCTCACGAAATCCACCCACATGCTTCCTTGTTTTCCTGGAAAATAATTCTTCCTTGCCATTTTAGTGTATCACCCCAAATATATGTTGTAAAAATATGTTTTCGTTTCTCGAGGAATCATTATAAAGTGAAGCTTCCATCAGTGGGGTTTTTCTTCATCCCCCACTGATGGTTAGCCCACCCAATCGGGCTCTTATGGGCAGTTATCTCCCACCTATCTTCTTAAGAAAAGCGGAAGTGGCTCGTTCAGAATGTAAGGGGGATGGAGCTTTTGACGTAGAGTTTTTTTTCCTCGTAGGAAGAAGCGAAGCCACTGAACATTCTAGCCACTGGAGCTGGACAATGTTTTCTCAGAATCTTGAGGTGGGAGTCTTACTGCCCTAAAGTAGCGGGATAAATAAGAAAAAATGCAGCATCACGCCGCATTTTCCCTCATTCATATTTTTGCGCCTATAAATAATAATTAAATATTCCTACTATCTTTTCTTTACACTTATCTAAAAAGGATAAATTGTTTAAAAATGATATCGTCATTTCTTTTGAATCTTGAATATCTTGCGCTAATGCCTGATTGATTTGTTGCAGAATCGGACCATCCTTTATATAGAAATCCATCTCATCATTGATATGAAAGCTACGTGAAGTAAAATTTGTTGTCCCTATAACGATTGTTTCATTATCAAATACCATAGCTTTTCCATGAAACATCCCCTTTTTATATCCATATACAGAAATATCATTCTCGATAGCTTGCCGAATATAAGGATATGCAGCCTCTTTTATAAAAGGAACATCCGGCTTGAAAGACCATAGTATTTTAATGGAAACACCACGCTGCCTTGCTTGAATTAAAGCATTCATAAGTTTTTCATCTTTTGGTATAAAATACGGGGTGGCAATAACAATAGATTGTTTTGCCTGCTTTATTAATTCAATATACTTTTGGATTACATCATGACCATTATAACTAGACATTGTATGTAACGTTTTCCCTGGGACACTCTGTTTAGAAGTACTTGTTATTACTTCAGAAGCATCTCGTTTCCAGTCTATTGCAAACTGTTCTTCTAAATCTTTCACCCCTTCTCCCGTTATTCGTATATGATAATCTCGCCAGTATCCAAATTTCTTTTCTTTTCCTAAATACTCATCTCCTATGTTAAAACCACCACTGTACCCTATTTTCCCATCAATTGTTGTGATTCGGCGGTGATTCCGATGATGTAGCGAATAAAAAAAGAATGGAAATTCAGGTTTTCTACTATATGTAAAATGAACACCGCTTGCTTGTAATTCATTTTTAAATTTTCTTTCGAAAGACAAATCATTAATCAAATCGATTGACAAGTATACTTGTACTCCTTCTTTTGCCTTTTCTTGCAACAACTTCAAAAAAGTATGGCCGCTTTTATCATCTGAAATGATAAAGAAATAGGTGAAAATTGAATGTTTCGCCTCTTTTATATCAGAAAATAGCTGCTGATACAAAGGTTGCCCATCAGCATATAATTGA
Source organism: Bacillus sp. NPDC077411 (assembly GCF_044543425.1). Taxonomy (NCBI): domain Bacteria; kingdom Bacillati; phylum Bacillota; class Bacilli; order Caryophanales; family Bacillaceae; genus Bacillus; species Bacillus sp. NPDC077411. The sequence continues at coordinate 17,477 of NZ_JBITWA010000013.1, forward strand.
AAATCACTATAGTGAGGTCCATATTCTTTCGTTTGATTTTTGTTCGCTTCTATTTTCCTTCCCAGTGTAACATCAACATGCATCCAAACAAGCAGAAGAACTAATATAGCAATGATAATAGAAATAATCCGAAGTATTTTTTTCACCGTTTCGTTTTCCTTCCGTACAAAATAATTGTCTCTACATAGTATTTCAACAGAAGTTGCTTTTAATGCTCGTTAAATGCTTCAAATATTGTTTTTCTTTTAGACGGAGACAAATATATTGTACAAGGAACTCATAATGAGGTTTTATATAAAAGCATATCAATATTACAAAAGATACTTTAATTCGCCCATGCACAAAAAGGATACAGCATTCAGCTGTACCCTTTTTCCATCTTTATTAAATAAAATTCCTAGCATCGTTATTACGGCCAAATTTATAAATAGCAATTAAGAAGAAGGAAATTGCAAAGGCGAATAAGATTAAAATGTTTAAATATAAATCTGCGAACTGCGTTCCTTGCTGTAATTTCGTGATTGTATCTAATAACCAACGCTGCGGAAGAAATTCAGCTATTTTTTGGACTGATGTTGGCATAATTTCAAATGGAAAGAAGCATCCTGCAAGCAAACATGTAGGTGTAATAATGATGTTTTGCATTGCGTTTGCAGAAGGTGAATTTTTCGCAAAAGATACAATTGCTAACGATAAACCTATTGCGATTAAGCCAAATATCATCAATACTCCAATCATAACAAGCAAAGGCATATTGGGATCAATATGAAATACATTCGTCATACATAATACTGTTACAACAATTTGTACGATTAAAATAAGCATATTAACAGCAACATTAGATAATATATATTTCCTTCCATCTATCGGTGTTGATAATAATCTGAAATACGTTCTATTCTCTTTTTCTTTCAAAATTACTTCTGAAAAGTTCACCGCTGAAAATAGCATAAACATTATGAGATAACCAACTGTTTGATTCGTCATATCTTTATTTTTCGAAGTATCCTTAAGTGTATGAGCTGTTAACTTGAACGATTTTTTTTGATAGCTTGCATACATCTTGTCAAACTTATTTTGATCACCTTGTGCTACTTTACTTATTGCCGTTATATTATCAATATAATTATACAAATAAGATTTTATAAAACCTGTGATTTGTACACCTTTAATGGAGGAGATTTCAATGTGACTCGGCTTGCCATCTCGAGTACTTTGCGAAAAGCCTGAATCTAACGTAATGACTGCATCAAGTTTTTTCGAGGCAAGGTTCTCTTCTATTTCTGATGATTTAATTTTGCTTACTTTTACATGGTCTAATCCTTCTATAAATTTCACAGTATCACTTGCTATATAATGATTTTCATTATTTACAACCCCAATACGTAATGTCCCCTGCCCTGCATTTCCATACATCAAAAATGAAATTAACGCTCCTGCTATGGGCAATCCAATAATAAAAAGTAACCCTTTTTTATTTTTCAAAAGTACAGATAATGTTTTTTGTATGAGCCATAAAATATCTTTCATATTATAGCCCCTCCCGTCTACGTAATGCGATAATCGCAAGCAATAAAAACAATGCTGAAATTCCAAGGTTTAAAGAAATTACCGGAAATGCTGCTCCTAAATTATTCGCATAAATAATTTTCATAATCGCTGTATTTGCCCATGTTAATGGCGACATATTTGTCAGCACATTTTCTTCGACTACAAAATATGCCCCTCCAAAAATAGAAGCTAATTGTACAACGACCATAATCATTGCTTTAGCTGCCTCACCTGTTTTCGTAATATAGCCTATCCCTAATCCAAAGCTAATCGCAAGCAATACTTCTGTCAGTAAAATCAGAAAAACTACCCCAAGATGATCACCCCAATTTGCCTTATAGACAAACTTACTAAAGAAAATAACAAGAAGTAAACAAAGTCCATTTGTTACAAGACTACCAAATATTTTTCCTAAGAAAATCTCCGCTTTGCTAACCGGCGCAGCAATTAAACGATCTCCCGTTCTTCGTAATCGCTCTCCGCGAATGAGATGACTTGCTCCCATCGCTCCGTACAAGGCAATCATTGTCGTCATCACAACCGCATAATAATCCATAGAACTTGGTTTTTTAGCAGCTTGTAAAGATGTCTCTTTTATATAATCATCATGATTTCCACTTGAAATAACTGTACTAACTTTCTCAGGATCTACTTTCGCAACTTCTACTACTACGTTGTACTTATCGACAAATGTAGTAAGCATCCCCTCAACAATACTTCCTTCAATACTATTTCGATCACTCTCATATAACTTCACACCATCTTGATTCATTTCTACATAGCCAGCATATTTATTTTGTTTCACTTCTTCCTTTCCATCTACATCGGTTGAAACTTTTTTAAAGTGAATTCCCGATTTACTTGTTTCTTTTATAAATGCTTCAAATGATTGTGAGAACTTACTATCCGCTTCATCTTTATATAATACCTGTATATTTTTAATAGAAAGACTGTCACTATTAAATGCATTTGTTAAAGCTGTTCCCAAGATTAGCATAAGCACAACTGGGAATGCTAACATAAAAACTAATGTTCTTATATCTCGAAAATCCCTTTTAATTTGTGTGATAGCAATATTGAAGATATTCAAACGATGAACCTCCTTTTTCGATTTACTATTAATCTTGTTAGTCTCGTAATTTTCTTCCCGTCAACGTCAGAAACACTGTTTCTAAGTTTGGTGCCTGTTCTTCTAATGATCGTATTTCTATATCATGACTAATAAAATATTGAATGATTTTATTTAAATTGTTCACTCCTGTATCGGAATTCACTTTAATTACGTTCTCTTCTATTTGAACAGCCTTAACCCCGCTAATTTCTTTAAGTTGGTTCACATTCATATTTTCAAGCGATTTTACTTCAATCCAAATATCTTTCGTATCAGTAATGATCGCCTTTAACTGTTCTTTCGTTCCTTCTGCAATAATCTTTCCGTGATCAACAATCGCAATTTTTGTACAGATTTCCTCCACTTCTTCCATATAGTGACTTGTATAAATGATTGTGCTCCCCATTTCATTTAACTTTCGAACAGACTGGAGAATGTAGTTCCTTGACTGCGGATCAATCCCTACTGTCGGTTCATCCATAATAATTAACTTCGGACGATGCGCAATAGCGCAAGCAATGTTAAGTCTTCGTTTCATTCCACCGGAAAAGTTCTTTGGATAGCTTTTATGTTTATCACTAAGCCCTACAAATTGAAGGGCTTCTTCTACTCTCGCTTTTAATTCCGCTCCTCGTAAGCCATATAATCCTGCAAAAAACTTTACATTTTCATAGGCTGTTAATTCCTCGTAAATTGCTAAATCTTGCGGGACAATACCGATGTTCATTTTTGCAAAACGGTTATGCTTCTTTATATTTTTTCCTAGTATACAAATCTCACCTTCGTTACTTCGTAACAATCCAGCAATCATATTAATTGTTGTACTTTTACCAGCACCATTTGAACCTAAAAAACCAAATATTTCTCCTTGTTTAATAGCTAAAGACATATTATCTACTGCGATGAAATCCCCAAATTTTTTCGTTAAGTTTTTTATTTCTAATGCGTTCATCATTTCACCCCTGTTTTCATTTCTATGTTGTTATTATAAGCAAAAAAAATGAACCTGCTCAGTGCAGAAGTTCATTCTTTTCACATGAGAATATTCACTTTTTTCATATGAGATCATTCATCTCGCTTATTCTTTATCCCGCATTAACGGGCAGTAGGCCCCCCTCAATATTGGTGGGGGATAACTACCCGTAAAAGCCCGATTGGTGAGGGCTTTCCATCAGTGGGAGATGAAAAAACTCCCCACTGATGGAAGTTTCACTTTATTGTATCGGCAGTAGCATTGTTACAGAAAAACCATTGGTTCCATCTACAATAATCTTGCCATTAACGGACGCGGTTCTCTCCTCCATCCCAATAATACCAAGGCCTTTTTTAACAAGAACTCCACCCTTCCCATTATCCTTCACCTGCACCTTAACCATCTTGTTAAGCACATGAATATCGATTGAAATAACCGTCGCATCCGCATATTTCATCGCATTCGTTAATGCCTCTGTAACATTTTCACCGATAATTTTCCACTGGATAGGAGAAATTGTATCCAAATTTCCTTTATACACAAATGGGATTTTTATATTATGCTTGCTCGCAAATTCATCTATGAATAATTTCATACGATGAATCCCCATTTGCTCAGTTGGTGGTTTCATATTTTTAAGGGTAATCCTAATACTTTCAATACCATCTTTAGAAATATGAATCGCATTTTGTAATAACTCCGCAGCTTTGTCCCTATCTATTTCCATTAACCTCTTTGCTGCTTCCATTTGAATAAGCGCACCTGTCATGGAATGACCAATTTTATCATGAATTTCTTGTGATAATCGATTTCTCTCTTCTAATTTAAATGTGTATTCAGATTGTCTTATGTATTCTTTATTTTCGTTTAAGCTCTTTGTGAGTCGTTGCATATCCTTTCGCATCCTATCATTTTGCATTTCAAACTTTAATAAACGCGCTGTATAAAGAGACGCCATTGTGAAAATAAGAAAACAAAATGTAGCAATTAATCCATATGTCATTCGGACACTTTCATCAGCAAAAACAATAGGAAGAATCATAATTAAAAAAGGCTGCCATTTCTCTTTCACGTAATAAGATACTAGTTCATATAAGTTCAGTGGTAAAAACAAAATGAATAACGGATGAATCTGTCCTGTAAACAAAATTGTAATGCCAGTTGAAATCCCGATTAATATTTTTTTATAAGCATCTTGTTTTAAAATAGAAATTGTCACGTTCACACAAAGATATGAAAGCAAAGCAAATATAACCCACGGTAAGTTTGTAGCATTTGAGTAAATATAACTGAACACAATATATAGGAAGACAATTAATTTACTCATGATTAACCAAGATTCCATATAATTAGTCTACTTTCCCTGTTAAATAGTAAATCGCGATTTGCGTACGATGCTCAAGGCCCGTTTTCCCTAGAATAGACGTAATATAATTTGCAATTGTTCCTTCTGATATGAAGAGCTGCTTTGAAATTTCTTTATTAGAGAAACCCTTTGCAATTAATGCAATAATACTAAGTTCCCTCTCTGTGAAAAGAGTCTTATCTATTTTTGACTCCTCTTCTTTGTTTTCCAGCAAGTTAGACTTAATTTTATCAAGCACTACGTCTTGCATAACAGTTTGCCCGTTATATACTCCTTTTATCGCATCACGAATACGCTCTGGGTCGTTATTTTTCAATAAATAACCTTTCGCTCCATTTTTCACTGCATCTAAAATGTATTCGTCATCATCAAATGTCGTTAAAATAAGCGGCTTTGTTTTTGTTTGTTCACAAATTAATTTCGTTGCTTCCACACCGTTCATATTTGGCATCCGAACATCTAAAAGCGCAATATCCACTTCATGTTTTTTACAATATGCTAAAGCTTCTTGTCCATCATTTACCGTTTCTAACACTTCAAATTCTTCATATGTACTTAAAATAATCTTCATGCCTTCTCTAATAAAAGAGTTATCATCAGCTATTAATATTTTTATTTTCATGTTTGTTAGTATGGAAATTCTCCTACTAACATTCACATCCTTTCTCCATGTAACATTTCCCTATTGCTCATTATATACTTCTCTATACCATTTTTTCACACTTTTTTTGATATAGCCCCTTCTCTGAAAATATATTATTCTTTTTTTATATCATGTGTAGGGGGACTTCTCATTTCTTACGTCTATATAATAGAATGTGTCAAAAAGGAGGGAGAGAACCATTGAGGAAAAACAATTAATTGAAAAAGCACAACAAGGAAGTGAACATGCTTTTCGCATCCTTATAGAAACATATCGCCATTATATTTTTCAAGTTATTTTTGCTATTTTAAGACATCAAGAAGATGCCCAAGATGTCACACAAGAAGTGTTCGTAAAGATCCACGCTTTTCTACCTAATTATCAATTCCGCGGATTCAAAACGTGGATTACGCGGATTGCTACAAATCATGCCATTGATTATAAGAGAAAGAAAGCAAGGGAAAATGAAGAACTCTCCTTATCCAAAAAAACTCAGGAAGATATAAAATCCTCCCATAATATTGAGGCATTGTTATTGACGAAAGAGCAAAAATTGTTGATTGCTCAAAAACTAAGAGAACTTCCAAAGAATTATCGTGATGTTGTTCTCGCACATTACTTAGAAGAAAAAAGTTATCAAGAAATTGCTGCTCAACAAAATGCTGAAGTCAAAACGGTGGAAATGAAACTTTACAGAGCAAGAAAATGGATTAAAAAACATTGGAAGGAGGAAGATTTTTTATGACGCATTTTTCAAAAGAAGTTTGGTGCAATTATATTTTAGACCTTCTATCAAACAGTGAACGCGAATCTATGGAACAACATCTTTATGAATGTGATCATTGTTTAGCACTTTATATGGAAATCATTGATGAACAAAATGAAAACCTTCCAATGATAAATGATTCTTCATTTACAAATGAAGTTATGGAGCAAATCAACTTTGAAGCCTTAGAGTCTGAAGAAAAAATGAGTAAGAAGCAACCAAGACAAATAAAAAGTACGCTCATTCACTACATAATTGCAACTGCAGCTACGTTAATTTTTATGGCAAGCGGTTTATTCCATTATATTTTCACAGTAACTTCTAGTTTTGAACAATCTTCTAAACAAAGTGGGGTTTCGATTTCAAAACAAATCTTAAACAAAACTATACACACATCAAAAACGAACGGAGGTTCAAAACATGAATAAAAATCCTTTTTTAGCGCTTGTTTTAGGGCTAATTCCTGGGCTTGGACATTTATATTTAAAGCGCATTGGACGTTTTATTATATATAGTGGTTGTTCATTATTACTATTCACTGCTGCGGTAGGGTTTATTATTAACTTTGGGTATAGCGATATAATTTTCCTTATCGTATTTTTATTAGCACTTGTATGGGGAATAAATCTGCTAGACTTAATTATTTCTATAGTGAATCAGTCATGGAAAAAAGAGAAAGACCAAACGCAAGAATCAGCACGTGAAAGTGAACGATTTTATATCATTCTCTTATCCATCATACCTGGACTTGGGCATTTTCAATTAGGACTTATGCAGCGCGGACTTACATTTTTAGTTGCTTGCACAGGACTAGGTAGCATGATTATATTCGTTACACTATTAACAAATCAAGAAAGCTTTCTTATCTTTCTTGCTACTTTACCTGTTCTTTGGATTTATAATTTCTTCGATGTCGTCCAACAACTACAGAAAAAAGAACGCGGTGATATAATAGTCGATCGTACTATTTTCGAAGAATTTGAAGAGCATCGAGAACAAGGAAAGAAAAGCAAAACATTTGCTTCTATTTTAGCTATGTTCCCTGGAGCAGGCCATATGTACTTAGGCTTACAGCGCCGCGGTCTTCAGCTAATGGCAGCTTTTTTACTTGCTATTTATTTGCTCGACTTATTAAGATTATCAGCCTTCTTATTTTTAGTACCTATTATTTGGTTTTATAGCTTTTTTGATACATTACAGCAAACTGCAAAATACGGAAAAGAAGACTTACAAGACACACCCATTATTGATTATTTTATTAATCATCAAAAATGGCTCGGCATCGGACTTATCGGGTTAGGAGTCTACTATTTATTAGATCAAACACTCCTTCCTATTTTAAACGATTATTTCGCTACTATATTTAACATTCATATTAGTGAATTGTATTATCGCTATTTCCAAACATCTATCGTTGCCCTCCTTTTAATTGGTGGTGGCTTTAAATTATTACTAGGAAATAAAGAAGAAAAAGGTGGTGCGAAAGAATGAGAACATGGCGTGTAGGAACGATATCTATGGGGATTTCAACTATTACATTAGGTTGTTTCTTATTATTTTCAACTATAAAAGGTATACAAGTATTCGATAACATTACAGCATGGTGGCCTATTCTTTTCATTGTACTCGGCATCGAAATTTTACTATATGTTGTATTCTCTAAAAAAGAGCAACCTATCATTAAATATGATATTTTTAGTATTTTCTTTATCGGTGTCTTAGGGACAATTGGTATTGCCTTCTATTTCTTATTATCCACTGGATTACTAGAAGAGATTCGTTATTCTATTAACACAACTGAACAAACAAAGAACATCCCAGAAGTGCAGTATGACATAGCTGACTCTATTAAAAAAATTGTAGTTAATACAAGTAATGCCCCTCTTACAATAGAAGGAAGCAACAGCAATAAAGTACATTTATTAGGAACATATGAAATGACTATGAAAGAAAATGAAAAAGACAAACTCAAGCAGGACGACTTCATTGCGATTCAAACAGTCGGCGAAACGATGTATGTGACATTAAAACCATTACCCGTTCACCATAAATTCTTCGCTTCACAATCACGAATGACAGCAACACTTGTCCTCCCGCAAAATAAAAACGTGGAAATTCGTGGTTCTGAAAGAGAACTCTCTCTTTACCCAGGTCAATTACAAAACAATTGGTCTGTACAAGAAAGTTCAAACGTATCTGTTCATCTTGTAAAAGATAGTGATATGACACTATCAGCTGTAACCACTCAAAAGGATTCTCATGGGAGTACACCTTGGGAACATGTAGAAAAACTAACGAAAACAGAAAATAATACTTCAGAAGAGAATCCCGATTCAAATCAGCAAGAACAATGGTATAAAAACACCATAAAAACTGGAAATGGTGCACATCAGCTAAACATTCAAAAAACTTATAATATAGACATAAGTGTTCTTGAAAAATAAGAAGCTAAAAAACCCTTCCACATTCATCATGTGGAAGGATTTTTCTATATAATTGCTTTAATTCCTTCCAAAACTAACCCAATCATAAACCCACAAACAGCACCATTTACACGAATCCACTGCAAATCTTTTCCTACATTATTTTCAATCATTTCAATTAGTGTTTGATCATCTAGCTTATCCAAATTTTCTTGTACAAGCTTTCCAATTTTAGAATGATTGTTTTCGACAAAGATTACAATTTGCTTTTGCAACCATTCTTCCAGTCTTTGAATCGTTGCTGGATCTTCTTTTACTTTATTTATTTGCGCCCTTAAAAATGAAAGAAGATATTTATTTGTAAACTCTTCTTTTTTCACAAAAGCAACTGCTCTTTCTTGTGCCTGACTCAATATTTCTGCTATTTTTTCATTCACTTTCCAATTGGTAATCAAACTTTCTTTCCAATTCTCCAATTCCTGTAGTACCGCTTCATTTTCCTTAACTTGAACAAGTTCTTGGCGAATCTTCATTAATATAAGTTGTCTTGTGCTATTATCAGGATTTTGTAAACTACCAATATTACTAATCACAAACTTCTGCAAAATATTTCCGATTTTTTCTTCATCTACCATATTCATAAAAGATTTAAGCGTAAACTGTAAAAATCCCTCTACTTTTATATTTTCCATCGCTTTCATGCCTAAACTTCCGAGCTGATAACGCGCTTCATCTTGAAGTGTCCACTCTTTTACTTTAACTAACATATAATCAAATGTTTTTTCATCGTACTCTTCTGCAACTAATTGATCAATAAGGACTTGCAGTATATTTCCTGTATGAATCGTATGCAAATACGTTTTTAATTCTTTTTCAATTACAGTAGCTAATTTTTCAGTATTAATTTGAAGAATCGCTTTTTCAGCGATTGTAACAATGCCTTTTCTCACGTTATCCGATTGCAACTCTCTTTCTGCAACCTGCAATACGATTTGTGCTAACTCCATCTCTTTTACTTTATTTGTTATACTTTCTTTCGTCAGCCAATCATTTTCCAGTGTAGAAACAATTCCTTTCGTAATTCGTTTCCGGTTTTTTGGTAGTAGTGCTGTATGCGGAATTGGGATTCCCATCGGATGACGAAACAGCGCCGTAACTGCAAACCAATCGGCAAGTCCGCCTACTAAACCAGCTTCAAAGCCGCCTTGTATAATCCCACCTGCTATCGTTCCTTGAAACGGAATTGTTGCGGCAAACCCAACTCCCATTATTCCAAGTGAAATTCCAGCTAAATATTTTGACTGTAGTGACATTGTATTTCCACATCCTCTTATTATGTATAAGTAAACCCTTCAATTTGTAAATTCATTGAATGATTTAGACCTTTATGTATAGAATCTCAATTTTCTTTAACACAAGCATATATATACTATAATAAACCACGTTAAAAATAACAAAGAAATTCAGAACAAAAACGAGAGGCTTATATGCCTCTCTCATTTTACAATTTTATAATATTGTTAAAAATTCAGCAATTGGCCCCAGTACAAGTACTGGTAAAAATGTTAAAGCACCTATTATAAATATCGTACCAAGTAAGATTCCTCCAAACAAACGACTGTCGGTTTGGAACGTGCCAATCGTTTCAGGTACAATTTTTTTCTTTTTGAGTCCAACTGCAACAGCAAGCATCGTAATGATACTAAAATAACGACCAATATACATAACAAGACCTGTTGAAATATTCCAAAATGGGGTATTATCATTTAATCCTTCAAATCCAGATCCATTATTTACAGCAGACGATGTATATTCGTATATAACTTGTGTTAAACCGTGAAAGCCAGGATTCGAAATTGCATCTGTTCCGAAATGTGTTGAAAAGGCAATTGCTGCAGCGCCAAGAATAAGTAATGGCTGAGATACAATCGTAATGGCGATTAATTTCAGTTCTTTCCCTTCTAATTTTTTGTTAAGAAACTCCGGCGTACGTCCTACCATTAATCCTGCCAAAAATACTGCAATCATTGCATACATGATTACGTTCATGAATCCGACTCCAATCCCGCCATATACAGTTCCTAGAAGCATATTTACGAGCGGGACCATTCCTCCAATTGGTGTTAACGTATCATGTGTTGCATTCACGCCCCCTGTCCCCGAAGCACTTGTAACAGTTGCATATAAAGCGGAAGATATAACGCCAAGACGCATTTCTTTCCCTTCCATATTTCCTTGTGAGTGATCTACACCAATTTGATTTAACAGCGGATTTCCTTTTAATTCAGATATGGCAAGTGCCGAAAATCCAACGATAAACAAAATGAGCATTGATACAAAAAACATTCTTCCTTGTTTACGATTTCCAACCATTCGTCCGTATACAAACGGAAATGCCATTGGAATTAACATTTGCAGCATCATTTGAAGCACATTACTAATCATATTTGGGTTTTCAAAAGGATGTGCTGAAACTGTTCCAAAAAAACCACCGCCATTATCTCCAAGTTCTTTAATAGCTAGCAACGACGCTACTGGTCCACGAGGAATTACCTGCTCCGTTCCTTCTAACGTTTTTGCGATAATTGTAGAATCTAACGTCTGCGGTGTTCCTAGTGCTAGAAAAATTAACGAAGCTACAAATGAAATTGGTAACAATACCCTTACAATAGATTGAACAAAATCAACAAAGAAATTCCTTACTTTTTTACCTGCTAGCACACGAATAAACGTAATCCCAATCGCCATTGAAGTTGCAGGTGCTGCAAACATCATAAACGTTACCCCAGCCATTTGAGAGAAATAAGATAAATTACTTTCGCCCCCATAATGTTGTAGATTCGCATTTGTCATAAACGTGATGGCTGTATGAAACGCTAACGTCGGCTCCATTCCTGGAAAATGATTTGGATTTAACGGTAACATCCCCTGTAATCGAAATATAGAATACACAACAAGTATAAAAAATAGATTCGTTATGATTAAACAAAACAGATAGCGCTTCCAACTTTGACTATAGCCCTTAATGCCCGCGATTTTAAACAAAATTTTTTCTATCGGACCAAATACCTTTTGAAATGGTCCATTTTGTTGAAAAACATTGTATATGTAATCTCCCATTGGTTTTGCGACAACTACAAATAAACAAATTGTAATTAGACTTGTAAGCCAGCTCACTCTTTTCCTCTCCTCTGTTATCTCTATATTTTTCTCCATTAAACATAGAAATAAGCCATAATGTAATTTTTTACCACAAGAAGAATAAAAGAAAACACTAGGCTGCACCTAGTGTTTTTTACACACAAGTCCCCCCTCTCAAAACGCTGACGAGGTTAGCTGTCGGATTCGGACCTTGAGAGTAGCCCTACCTAAAAAGGATTCACCCCGAGTGACAAAGCACAAAATTGGTTCCCCCGCTCCTATATGGATTAAGCGATATTCGTCTGTAAAATTTTCCATTTGTCTGTTAATATACTCTTCTAAACTCTTATTGTAAAGAGAGAAAATAAAAAAAGAAAACCTCCCTTACTGAAAGTTTTCCTTCTACATATCAATAACAATAAAACGCTACTACAAAAATAAGTGCGATATACAAACAAAGCGGACTATATAACCACGTATCATACATCGAAAATTTTGTCCCTTTTACTTTCTTAAAAAAACCAACATATTTCATATCACCAACTGCACGTAAAAAGAAAATTCCAGCCAAAGCGATACATCCCCATTTTGTATAACGACTCGGATTCCAGAAAGACAAATATCCACTTTGTGCTAAAAGAATCATAGCAAAACAGAGAATGGCAAGTGCCACTGCAAAAGTCCCTATTTTCCGCGGAACAAAAGCATATTCGCCACTGTCTTTTTTCATCGGAAGAACAACCTTACTGCCCCAAGATCCGCCACATGCCCAGTACATATGAATGAGACTGATGAACACAAGTATGTTTGCACCTAAAATAATGAAAAAGGCTGCCATTGTATCTCCCTCCTACTCGCACATATGAAAAATCATATTTTCTCCTTCATAGTTTCGCTTACTTTTAGTAACTTTCTTTCATAAATCTCAATATAATTAAAATCGAGTGTTCTTTATCAAATTTACTTAGCATGCTTTTTTCGTCATGCTGAAGGTGTCGTCCCCTCAACATAACAAAATTAATTATTCTCCAAACAATAGAAATGAATCTCATTGCTATAAAAGAGATAGAATCTTCATTCTAGAAACATCATAAATTCTTTCCCTAATTGGTCTATGAAATGAATGAAACTTTCAAATTGGAAATTCCCCAAGGTAATTCACTTGAGAAAATTTTTATTCCTTTAAAAATAAGGAGCTTTAATTGTAATATAATTCTATAAATGGATTTTATCAACTGAAAAAGAGGGGATAGACATGATTAAATATGATGAAAAAAGATATGAAACCTATATGCAGTTACCTCATGCTGATGAAGTAAAAAAATATTTAGAACTACAAAGTGTATTAAAAATTGTAAGTGAAAATCCAAACATTTCACAAATTCTAGATATTGGTACCGCTACCGGAAGATATCCGATTTTATTTGCAAAAAAGAAATATGAGGTTACTGGAATAGATATTTCCGATGACGCTCTAACAATCGCGTCTAACAATGTTATGAAAGAAAGAGTTTCTGATAAAGTCAATTTATTTAAAATGGATGCAACAGAACTTGATTTCCCTGAAAATTCATTCGACTTAATCACATGTATGATGGGTACTATTTGTCATATGAACCAAGAGCAATATGAACATTTTCTAAAAAAAGTTAAATATATTTTAAAACCAAGAGGTTTTGTGATTATTTCTTCTTGGGATCCAGATTGTTCTTTCACTGAATTTTTATCTTTTTATAACGAACAAGAAAAAGTTAAATTAAAGAATAATAGTATGTCTGCTATCGAGTTTAAAAAATTAATGGATTCAATATTTCCGTATGCTAAAATTCAAAATATCATTCCCTTTTCAGACGAACAAATGGCTTCTTTTCAGCCAGATAATGAATTTGAGGCATTTTTAGGGATTCAAGAGTATATTTATAGTAGAATTACCAATAAAATGGGGCAAATGTATCTTGCTATTGGATATAAATAAATGAAAAGATGGTATGCATATGAATAAGAACTTTTTAAAAGGAGCGTTAGCTTTATCATTAGCTGCTGCTATTTGGGGTGGTATGTATGTAGTAAGTAAAATTATTTTAGGATATATTCAGCCTTGGTTATTATTAGAGATGCGTTTTATTATTAGTTTATTTGTTTTAGGATTTATAACTTGGTGGAAAGGATTATGGAAAATCCAGCGACAAGATGTTTTTAAAATGGCTATGATTGGTCTAGTTGGATATACTGGTTCTATTGGAATGCAGTTTGTTGGGACAGATCTATCTAGTGCTGCTATGGGATCTTTAATTACAGCTGCTTCTCCAGCACTTATCTCTATCTTTGCTTTCTATATTTTAAAAGAAAGATTACATATAAATAAAATAACAGCACTGATTCTAGCAACAATTGGGGTACTTTGTGTTATCGGTTTTCCATCAACCAATAATCAAACTGAAAGTATGTATCTTGGAAATATTATACTCTTCGGTGCTGCTATTACTTGGGCCATTTATACAGTACTAAGTAAAGTCCAAACTCAAAAATATTCTTCTCTTACAGTTACTACTTGGTCTAATTTGTTTGGTGTAATTTTTACTATTCCCATTGTAATTTGGGAACAAGAAGTTACGCCTACTGATTTACCAGAAGATGTATGGATTTGGTTAGGAGTATTGTACTTAGGAATTATATCAACTGCAGTAGCATTTTATTTTTGGAACAAGGGCTTTGAATATTTAGATGCTAGTACTGGTTCTCTCTTCTTTTTCCTTCAACCTGTAGTTGGTAGCTTGTTAGGCTTTTTATTACTTGATGAAAGTTTAGGCATTACTTTCCTTTTAGGAGCCTGTTTAATTGGAATAGGCGTCTACTTATCTTCTAAAGAGAAAAAAATACTACTTTCTAAAAATAAAGGTGTTAGCAACAAATAACGTTTTACCTTATATTGACTATATCACATCATATTTTTTGAAACTGTAAAAAGGAGTTGACCAATAAAGGTCAACTCCTTTTTATCATCCACTAAAAGCTCCTTCTATATCTTTTTTAACTTTTATCTTGAAAAGAAAAACAATGCTATTCTTTATCAAAAAAATCACACATAAAATTTTGGTTATCATTATTCAAGAATGTGGAACTCAATGTATTTAATAGACTTATTAGTCTGAAAAGTCTGTCACAGAATGTTCAGATATTAACTCTTGTTAACTAAATATAGATTCGTTTATTATAATAGTTGAGTCGACTCCAAATAATGGAAAAATACAGTAAGAATATGGTATACCATACATTTTTTTCAATAGATGCTAAACCTATTTTCACAAGAATTATTTTTATATTATGATTCGCTTTTTGTTTCATTGTATGTAACCGTATTAAAATAACTCAAGAGGAGGATTTAAGAATGGAAAATAAATCTTTTAAGATTCGTTCTGTTAATGAAAACGATCAACTTTGGACAAAACTAGCTGATCAAATGGAAACACTTGAAAATCGAGATGAAATGAGATGCTTCAACTGCTCAATTTGTTGCGATAATTGTTGCTTTAATTGTTGTTTCCAAATCTAGTTTATACTCATGGTTAAAAACAAGGTAAGTAATTGTATTCTTTAATACTTTGAAGTATTAAATCTAATATTTTCTGTTCTTGCTGTGCAAGAACAGAAAATATTTATACTAATTAACTAATAACTTCAACAAGTATAAATATTATCATACAAGGGTGATTCGATGATTATTAATAAATATCACTTACGCTATCCTTTAAATGGAGAGGTTTTAATGATTAACACCTTAACAGGTGCTGTTGATTTTTTTTCACAAGATTTAATTGACTTGATGGATAAATTACCACATATAGATCCAATAAATTTATCTAACGAGGAGAAAGATGCCACTAAAGTGTTACTAGATAGAGGGTATATATTTAGAAACAATGAAGACAGGGAACACAGATTATGGCAAGCCAAAAATATTGTAGATGCTGGAAATGAAATGCAATATGTAATTTGTCCTACATATACATGTAATTTTCGATGCCCTTACTGTTTTGAAAGTCATAGTCTTCATGAAAAAATAACAGCTTTAACCGATGAACAGCTACAAGCAATCATGGCCGCTATAGATATATTTCATCAAGAAAGTGGTTATACAATTGGAATGATCAATCTTTTCGGAGGTGAACCACTTCTTCCATTCACCAAAAATATAGTCAAACAAATTTGTGAAGAAGCTGTTAAACGCAACTTCAAAATTGGCTGCAATACAAATGGCTATCACCTTTCTTCTTTCGTACAAATTTTAAAAAACTATCGTGATCGAATGAGTATTATGGTTACAGTCGATGGTCCTAAATCTATACACGATCAACGACGGATTATGACTGGAGGACAAGGTACATTTGATCAGATTCAAAAAGGTATTTGCGATTCACTTAATCATGGTATCCGAACCATTGTAAGGGTCAATATCGATCAAACTAACGTTGACTACATCCCACTTCTCATAGACTACTATCAAAAAAATAACTTGTTTAATAATGAAAATTTCTCAATTTCTTTTTCACCTGTTACAGATCATACATGCAAAGGCTTGGGAGAAGATTTAATGAAAGGGTACGAAATTGTAAAGAAACTCCAGAAAAACATTCCCGATTTTGAAAAATTAGAAGCTCAAAAATCGCTTAACGTTGGGGCTGATATGTATCGTTTCTTCAAACCAATTATGCAGTTAGACCCTGCATTAAAAAATAAAATTGAAATGATAGTACCGAATATAGTTTATTGTGAATCAGCTGAAGGAAAACGAGTGGTCTTTGGACCAGATAACCACATTTACGCATGTCCCGATTTAGTTGGACGACCAGAATTCAAAATTGGAGATTATTTCCCTAAATTCGCTCGTCAAGATTGGAAATGGGACAAGTGGAAAGAATTCAATTCACTTACCATTCCACAATGTAAGTCCTGTGCTTCATCTCCTATATGCGGAGGTGGTTGTGCTGCTGAGGCTCTTATTGTTCACGGGAATTTAAATCAGCCAAACTGTCCACAAACAAATAAACAAGTTTTCGAATATTTAGATAGCATTAAAGAAGAAATTTTAATATAGGGAGAGAGACTAAGCTATGATTGCAAGCACTTATAATTCAACATATAAATTATCTGATGGAAATTTTGTTTTAATAAACTCACTAAGCGGTGCCCTTGATGTAATTAATGCGGACATAAAAAAAGTTTTAGATGATATTAGGCGTAATAAAAATTTAACTCCTTATCCTGAATTAGAGGAACTCCTCTCTTTTTTAACAAAACGCGGTTACCTTTTTAAGGATCGTGATGAAGAATTAAACACACTTACTATTATTCGTGATCGGATGACCCAATCTTTAGCAAGCAGCAATTCCGGTGTTACATTCAACGTATGTACAACATATATGTGTAATCTTCGATGTCCTTATTGTTACCAAGGTCATGACATACATAAAATCTCACATGCTTTAACATCTACAGAAGTAGATAAAATGTTTCAAGCAGTGGACAACATTTTATCTATGGAGAATGAGCGTGGACGCTTTAAAGATGCGACCCATCGTATGATGCTATATGGTGGTGAACCATTATTACCAACAACTCGAAAAACTGTCGAAAGAGTGGTTCAACGTGCAACCAAAGAATATGGATTTCGCATGTATGCAATTACAAACGGTACGTTCTTACACGAATTTTTAGATTTTTTAGAACCCTACAAAGATAACTGGGATTATTTTCAAATTTCTATTGATGGTCCAAAACATATACATGATCAACGGCGTATTACAGCAGGTGGTACCGGAACATTCGATCGAATTACCGCTAATATCTCAATGGCATTAGAACGCGGCTTCGCAGTGGGTTTGCGTACCAATGTAAATAAAGATAACCTCGAGCATTTAGAAGAATTAGCTACTTTTATCGAAAACAAAAATTGGCATAATTATCCTAACTTTGGTTGGCAGGTATCCCCTGTTACAGACCATTATGGAGACAATCTACCAAACCATCTTCCAGAGCATGAACTACTGGCCGAAATCTATAATATTTTTGGAGATTTAGAGGACTTTATGGATAAATTTAATGCCAAACTCGGTACAGACCTTAATATTCGTACTTCTAGGATCCGTCAAGCTATACGTACTTTTGATTGGGAAAAGGTAAGCGAACTCGATTCATGTTCTCCTGTTATGCATAGCTTACCTTATTTTAAAGAATGCAGCGCACGAGAACATCGTTTTTATGCGTTTGGTGCAGAAGGTCTAATATATGCTTGTCCAGAAGCAGTGGGTAAACCCCAAACAGCAGTAGGTTCTTTTTTCCCTGAATATAATCTAGATCCTAGCAAACATGCCATTTGGGATCAAGATATCACTGATTCAAAGCAATGTATTAGCTGTAGCATTTCATTATTTTGTGGCGGGGGCTGCGCTTATGCCAATCTAATGCGTAATGGTGCCATTAATAAACCTTATTGTAATGACTCACATCAAACAATTTCAACTTATATAAAACAAAACGAAACAGCTTTTTTAGAACTAATCAAATAAAAATATCTAACTCCACAAACATCTTTATCATTGTGGGGTTACTTCTTCTCAAAGGATGTGACAAATTTGACAACCTCACAAATCTTTTTCCCAAAACTAATCCCTTATAAAGTTTACAATATGGATGTTTGGGAGGACGGGCCCCGTTATTTAATTAAATTTGATAACGGGTTACAGATAAAAGTTACAGAATCATTAAAAAACCTATTTAATTATATGGATGGAACAAGTTCAATAGAGGATATTTGTACAATTGTACAGAATGATTATGGTGGACATATAACTATAAGCGAATTAGAAGAGCTTATAAATGGGCATTTATTGCCAAAGGGAATTTTAGTTGGTTCAGAAAAAAGAGCATCTCATCACTCTGCAATTACATTTAGAATAGCAATATTCCATGCATCACGCTTACAAAAAGCGTCTCAATATTTCAAATTCGTTTTTTCATGGGGAGCATTATTTTTATTCTGCATTTGTTTCAGTATAAGTCTAATACATTATTTTTTTCAAATTAATACTGAAAATATAGCTAACACATTTGGATCAGTATCTAAATTTTTCATTGCAATTTTTCTACTTTTATTTTCTATAATTATCCACGAATTTGGTCATATAGTTGCCGCTTATCGTTATGGGATAAAACCAAAGGATGTTGGAGCTGGTCTTTATATGATGAGACCTGTTTTATTTGTTGATTTAAGTGATGCTTGGCGATTACCTAGGAAGTATAGAGTAATTATTGATCTCGGGGGAATTTATTTTGAATTATGGATATTTATATTTTTAGAATTATGCTATTGGATTTCAGGGTATCAAGAACTTTTTGTAGCAAATCAATTTATTCTCATTACAGTTTTATATAACTTATATCCATTTTTACAATATGATGGCTTTTGGGCTCTAACCGACATTCTAGGAATCGCAAACTTGCATACTAGAACTTTCAAATTGGTAAAAAGCGGTTTACTAGGATACTTGTTTTTCAAACCTGATTATAAAGAGCAATTCAATGATACCATTCGGAATATGAGTAAACACTACAAAATAGCATTTCTCACATATGCCAGTATATATTTTTGTTCAGTCATTACTGCCATATGGTTCATTATTCGATACATCTTTTATTTATTAACATCTATAGAATCTTTTACTTGGGGAAATGCAAAAGGTTTGTTCATTGTAATCATTATAGTTTTAATTAGAACCATAATTGTCTTCGCACTAAAATTCAAAAAGTCTGGAGGAACAAAGGATGACAACAAAACACCCTATTCTTCAAGTACAGGGAATAAAGAAAAATTATGAAACGGAAGCAGGAATCATCCATATTTTAAAAGGAATTGATACACAATTTTACCGAGGAGAAGTGGTTAGTATTATAGGTCCTAGTGGAAGTGGAAAATCTACATTACTCGGGATATTAGGATCATTAGACACCCCAAGCGAAGGACGCATTATGATTGATCAACAGGATATTACATCCCTATCTGAAGAAAATTTAGCAGATTTTCGTGCAAAAAAAATTGGTTTTGTTTTTCAATCCTATAATTTAGTAACAACAATGACAGCCGAGGAAAATGTAATGATGGCACTTATGTGCGCCGGGATGAAGAGTCGAAAAGAAATGATACATAAGGCAAGAGAGATGCTCGATCTTGTTGGGATGAAAGAACGTTATCATCATTTACCAAGCCAGCTATCAGGAGGTCAGCAACAACGCGTTGCAATTGCACGTGCATTAGTAAACAACCCCGCTATTGTTATTGCAGATGAACCTACTGGTAATTTAGATACGAAAACGGGACAAACTATTTTGGATTTAATCTTTCAACTACGTGATCAACTTAACATGACTTTTATTATCGCTACACATGATTCTTATGTAGCAAAGCTTTCAGATCGTATTTTACAAATAGAAGATGGATTGTTAATTCAAGAAAACGTGAATAATCATACAACTCCCAAAGAAGGTGAAACAACGTCATGTTACTAAAATCAGCATTACGTAGTTTAGTACGAAATCGTTTGAGAACCCTCTTTACTATGTTCAGTATTGTAATTGGGGTAGCTAGCTTTTTCTCAATGTCACTGTTAGTCGAATTAGTTCCTCGTTCTATTCACGAATCCTCTAAAATTCTTTTAGGAGGAGACGTAGCTATTCAATCCTACTTAAACCCTGTTAACCGTGATACATTGATCTCTTCTGTTCCCAAAGAAGAACAAAAAGCACTTACAACTTCTTTATTAGGTCAGAGTATGGTAAAGTCTGATAAAAAAACAACAAGCTTAATAATAAAGGGTATAGAACCAAAGCAATATCCGCTGTATGGAGATAATCAGTTTCCGAATGTTCGTAATTTACAAGAGAATGAAGTGCTTTTATCAAAAAGTACTGCGGATCGTTTACAAGTGAAAGTCGGAGATAATGTGGAGATTCCGAATCGTTCTACCGGAGCGATGTCTTCTTATAAAATTCGTGGGCTTGTCGAAGGCGTTCAAGAATCTTATGGTGATGCTTCTATCTTTGGAACAGCTTATCTACATTTAAATCAAGCACAACAACTTTTAAATGTACCAGCAAATACAATTAATGAAGCTTTAATTGTATTGCATAATAAAGTTAACGTTTCTACTTTTAAAAGTAAAGTGCAAGAACAATTCCCACAAAGCAGTGTAATCGACATTCGTGATAAAGAATTAGAAAAACAAAAAGATTTGCATATGTTACTGCCATTTCTTCAACTATTTAGCATATTAGCTCTTGGAATCGCGGCAATCACAACTTCAAATACAATGAAAGTAATCATTGCCACGCGCACACATGATATCGCTGTCATGAAATCAGTAGGAATGAAAACGCGATCTATCGTTCGATATTTTTTGCTAGAAGCATTCTGGTTAGCAATCCTCGGAACAACTGGTGGTATTGGAATTGGATTATTAGTTAGTGTTTGGCTCACCTCATATTTATCAAGTGTACTTTCATTACCTCTTACGTGGGGAATGTCATGGTCTGTTGTTGGTACTACAATCGTTGTTGGATTTGTCGTAACCTTTTTAGCATCATGGATACCAGTAAAAAGTGGAATGCGTGTGTCACCTCTGCAAATGTTACGGGATACAGAGAATACAAATGTAAATTATTCATTACCTTTTAGAAAAAAACTTCAACTTTTTATTTTAGTTTGTAGTATTCTTTCTATTTATGTTTACAAAGTAGCATTTACAACCAGCGCAAATGGTAGTTTTATATTTAAATGGATTCTTGCTTTCCTACTTACAACAGGAGTCATGTTACTCCTCTTTTCTTTCATTCGTTCGATTGGATTTATATACGCTTTATTATTCCGAACTATTGGGGCTATGAAAAATAGGATGCCACAAGGTCTTTTTCTTGCCTTACACAATATAGCAGCTACGAATAAGCGAAATGGATTATTAGCAGTTACCTTAACGATAGGTGTCGTTTCTGTAGTTTCTAGCCACGTATTTGCTGATAATTTAATTGAATCTGTTCAAGGACAATTAGAAAAAGAAGCAATGGGAAATCTTCTAATTACAAGTTCAGTGAACGATGAAGAAAAAGTTGAAAAACAACTTAAATCAATGAAGGAAATAAAAGCATGGAAAAAAGGCTATCAATTAGATGGAAGACTCCAAAATATTAATGGTGAAGAAGCCGCAGCTAAATTCGCCCAAAAAATAAAAGAGGACAAATTTTTTAGTTCAACTAAAATTTCAGTAGAAGGTATAGATACTTCTCTTACTTCCAAAGCATATACCATATCTGAAGGACGCGATTTAACTTCAGCAGATGCAGATGAAAAAAAAGCAATCCTGTTGGATAGTTATAAGAAGATAGGACTCAAAACAGGTGATACAGTTGATATTCAAATAGGAAATGAATTGGTGAGTTGTGAAATTGTAGGGTTTTTTAAATCAGGTATTGTGAAAACGGTAGGTATTCGTATTCCAACAAAAACATTAGCTACATACGGAAAGCCGAACCGCATTACCTATTCAATAGATAGCGATCCGAAGCAAACGAATGTCATTCTAACAGATCTAAACAACAAACTTCCAAATTCAGCAATGGCTTACTCCATTTCCGCTACAGCTATCGATAGTCTACAATATATTATTCGTATGCAAAGTGCTTTCTTTTCTATCGTAGCCTTATTTGCATTCTTAACTGCAGTTCTGACGATTGGAAATCAAGTGGTCATTCGCTTACTTCAACAAACACGAGATGTTGCCATTATAAAGACAGTTGGTATGTCTTCGGGCAATTTAATGAAATCCATTTTATTAGAAAACACGGTCATTTCCTTATCAGCCGGATTCGTTGGGGCTGGAATTGCTTTAGCTTTTTCAGGAGTTGTTTTACGATTCTTATTCCAAATGCCTATGAAAATTGATATAACTTGGTCTATTCTGGGCATCTTGTTATCTGTTATCACAACAGCGATTGTTGTTTGGATTGCAGCAAAACAATCCTTATCAGCTAAACCAATTCATCTATTGCAAAGCAAATAAAAATTTATAAAACCTTATCTAACGAAGAAAAAACATAGTTTGATCAAACTACGTTTTTTCTTCGTCTTATATTTCTTACATTTTAAAAATCAAAAAACAATATATTTAGTAAAGTCTATTAAATCGATATGTAGGGCACCCTCTTACATTCGTTTTTATTCGAAATACTCCACCAGCGCTTGCATCAGTAGTATGCATTTTGGCTGTTGTAATGTATAACTCGTTTAAGTCACTTCCACCAAATGTGCAAGAAGTTACATTTAAGACTGGGATAGAAATACTTAGTAGCTGTTCTCCGTTCATAGGATTCCACCTCGATACTTTAGAACCACCCCAATGGGCAATCCACAACATTCCTTCTTCATCAATTGTCATTCCATCAGGAAATCCTTCTTCTTTGTGCACGACAACAACATCTTGTGGATTTTCAATATGACCTGTGCAAATATCATAATCAAAACGAACTACTTTTCTTGTCGGCGTATCTATGAAATACATATACATATGGTCTGGTGACCACGCTAAGCCATTAGAAGTACTTACATGTTCTACTTTCTTTTTTACATTCAAATCGGTATCTAAACAGTAAAGAGCTCCCTTTCCATCAATACCAACACCTTCTGTGGTGCCTGCCCAAAAACGACCTGCCGGATCACATTTCCCGTCATTAAAACGATTTTCTTGCAAATGACTTTCAGGGTCACAAATAGCCCGTAGTTCTTCCGTATCCGAATTTAAGAAATAAAAGCCATTCTCTAGAGCAAGAATCATTTCACCACATTCACTCGGAGCCACTGATCCTACCATTTGTCCAAGAAAAATTTCCTTATCTTCATTTGTAACTGGATTATACATATGAACTTTCTTCTCCAAAATGTCGACCCAATACAATAACTGCTTTTTACTATCCCAGCAAGGCCCTTCTCCAAGAGTAGCCTTTGCATCAATGACTAGTTCTAATTCACCTAGCAAATTAATCCCTCCACATTAAAGAATATTCTGTCTTTTCATAATAACATGTAATAGTTTTATATTTTTATTAATGGCAAACATTATTGCGGATTTGAAACCACACTATACCCATTTCAAGAATACGATCAACTTATAAGAACGGGTAACGATGTGAAATAATTTCTTTAATTTGTTGAGTATTAAACATAAATCCATCTCCTTTTTATATTTTCACAAGCGGACATTTAATTACCATTATTTTCATTTTTAATTATTGACATATATTAGCACTTACTACTAATATTAAGTTATATAAGCAAGTATAAAAATGGTAAAGGAGGAAAAATAAATGAGTTCAAAAACACGAATTACAGCTATTGGTACCTATGTACCTGAAAAGAAGTTAACAAACTTTGAGCTTGAGCAAATGGTTGAAACAAATAATGAGTGGATTATTCAAAGAACAGGAATTCATGAACGTAGAATAACTCGTCCTGATGAATTTACCAGTGATTTATGTGTATCTGCAGTAAAAGATTTGATGCACCGATATAATAAAAAAGTCGAAGATGTAGATATGATTATTGTGGCAACTAGCACGCCAGATTTTCCATTCCCATCTGTCTCCAGTATAATTCAGAAGAAATTAAATATATCCCAAACAGGTGCTATAGATTTAAGTGCAGCGTGTGCAGGATTTGTTTACGCATTGCATACAGCACACAGTTTAATTTCTTCTAGGCTCCACAAAAAGGTACTTGTTATCGGGGCAGATACAATCTCAAAAATTACCGATTATACCGATAGAAGTACATGTATTTTGTTTGGTGATGGTGCTGGTGCAGTATTAGTTGAAAGGGATGAACAATCAAGCAGCTTCATTGGATTCCACCTAGGAAGTGATGGAAGAGGAGCCCAACATGTATATCAACCTGGACTATCGAAAAAAGTCAATGGGATTGAGTTAATCGATACTCAATATCTTGTACAAAATGGTAGAGAAGTTTTTCGATGGGTTGTAAGGAATGTTCCTGATAATATAAGACAGCTTCTAGAAAAAACGCAAACGAGTTTAGATCAAGTTGATTGGTTTATACCCCATAGCGCTAACTTAAGGCTGATAGAACCGATTTGCGAAAAATTAGAATACCCATTGAAGAAAACCCTTTATAGCTTAATCAACTTTGGAAATACCTCTGCTGCAACAATTCCTTTAGCTCTTGATCTTGGAATCCGCCATGGAAAAGTCAAGAATGGGGATCGAGTTCTTTTGTATGGTTTTGGATCTGGTTTGGTTCACGCTGGACAACTTTTAGAAATAAATTTTGACCAACTAATTAATGCTCCAACCCCGTTGTGATAGATTTTTTCGTAATGATGAACAAAGAAATGAATTTGATTTTAAAAACTGGTTGCCAATCGACAACTCAGTTTTTCTTATCTTCAATTATCGGGCGCGATAATTGAAGATAACGTTTTTTGGTAAAACAAAAGTTTGAAGGTACGAACTAAGGATTATTTATATAATATGAGAAAGGCTGTGAAGTTATTTGAGAGGTTATAAAGCAATGCTATTTGATTTAGATGATACCTTACTTAATAGAGATAAGGCAGTAGATAACATGTTTTTAATTATTTTAGAAAAGTGTTATGAGGATGTTAAACATTCAGTAAAAAATGAAATGTTACAGAAATTCAAAGAATACGATAAAAAAAGCTACGGCTATGGTGATAAAACAACCGTTTTAGAATCATTTTTCGATGAATTCCCACCAAAATATAGATTGCCACGCTATTACATTCAAGATTTTTGGAATAATAATTTCCCTCATTGTTTTTCTATAAACCAAAATACTATAAATATCGTAAATACTCTAAAGATGCATGTTAAAGTTGCGATAATAACAAACGGCCTAACTCAGAGACAAAAATCTAAAATAATTAACACGAATTTAAATAGTTGTTTTGATATAATCATTATTTCTGAAGAAGTGGGATTTAGTAAACCTGACAAACGCATATTTGAATTAGCATTAAACAAGCTTAATGTGCAACCAGAAGACGTATTATTCGTTGGAGATGACATAGAAAAGGATATCGGTGGTTGTCAGAATGCAAATATAAAGGGCATTTGGTTCAATCCCCATATGATCGAGAATGATACCGAAATAAAACCATATGCCGAGATCCATTCTTTTGATAGATTATTAAGTTATTTTCCACAAACGAGTACGATTGCGGAGTAGTACAAGAAAATGTGCAAAATTTATTCTTTATCTTGAACCACAAAACTCTCCTTCAGACCGCTTATCTGAAGGGGAGTCCTTATCTACGTCATTGATTCTAACTTATAAGACGCGTAATTCGCTTCTTCTTCCACGACAACCTGTAATATCCGTATTGCAGGAGCAAACTCACAATAAACGCAGCTGGATACCCAACCCATATTCCTTTTATTCCAAGGCTCGTATGATACGACAGAAAATAGGCTACCGGAACTTCTACAAGCCAAATTGAAATAACCGCAAAAATAGTCGGCCATAATACAGTTCCGCTCGCTCTCATTGTTGCCCCAATAATTTGCGCATGACCAAAAATTAAGTAACTCCATAATGTAATCATAATGAGACTATGTGCAATATCAATGGTATTCTGACTCGTTAAAAAGAGCGCTAAAATTTGTTTTGAGAACAAATAAATAAAAGAGATTAATATTCCACCAATTACATAGTTCATAACAAGTCCTGCTCGAATTACTTTTTGCAGGCGATCAAATTGATTTGCTCCAATGGACTGCGCTGCAAATATGGAAACAGTAATCCCAAGGCTCACTGCTGGCATCTGTACATAACTTGCCACTTGGTTCACTACTCCATACGCTGCCGTTGCACCTGACCCAAAACGATTTACAAACGAAATAACGGCAATCTCTGATAATGAAACGAGTATCATATTAATACTTGCTGGAATGCCAAGACGTAATAATAGTTTTAACAACTCCCCATCCATGCGAAGATACTTTCGAACTGTTGCATCAAATTGTAATGGATGTTTCGTTTTTCTTAAATACACTAACAGAATAATAAATGTAACAATTGTTGATATAACAGAAGCATATGCTGCGCCGTACACACCGAGTTTCGGCAGGCCGAACCAACCAAATATAAGAATAGGTAAAAATATCATATTTAGTCCTGTACTCACAATTAAAAAATAAAATGGTGTTTTAGAATCCCCTGCTCCGCGCATAAATGTTGTATATGCAAAATACAAAAATAGCACTGGCATGGAAATAAATAAAATTCGTGCATAATGAACACTTATATCAATAATATTTTCCGGCGTACCAACAAGTCGCATAATATCCATTGCGAACATACTACCCACTACTGCTAAAATTGCTCCAAGTACAAACGTAAATGTCAACGTTGTACCGACAATGGCCTTTAAGCGCTCTTCATTACGAGCCCCAAAAGCCTGACCAATTAAAATCGAGCTACCAGAACCAATCCCAATTACAAATGAAATAAGTAGAAAAAATAACGGAAAGAAAGCCGAAATAGCAGCTAATTCAATCATACCAAGCCAACGCCCTACCACTACCATACCAAACAACTGTCCAAGTGACTGCAATACATTACTTAACAGTAAAGGAATAAGAAACATAGCCATAGAACGCCATATTGGTTTACTTTCTGTTCCTTCTTCAGTTATTTTCAAGTTTCATAACCCCTTTTATCGAGAGATTTCGCGGTTATATCCTCGCTCTCCATATGGCTGCAATTTCTCTAACCACTTCTCTTCTAGTTTCTTTAATTCTTCTTTTTCATTAAAATATCCCGTTTCTTTCTTTTTCAACACTTCTAATATTTCAAACTCAAAAGCATCTGTCCCGTATTCCTTCCAATCATCTTGCAATGCCTTATTCGTATGAGAACCCATATTAAGTAAAAGTCGTCTTCCACTCATCGTTTTTAAATCCCTTGTACTCTCTACATACACTTTTTCGTTCTTTGTATTTCTAATACAATAAATACCCGCTTCTGTTTTTGTTTCTTTATACATTTGTTTTAATTCTTTTTTTCTATTCAATTTCCTTTCTCCTTTCAACTTCATCTATATATATCCATTTTATTTTTTCGACATCTTTGTCTAGCTCTGCCCCCTCTTGTTCTGAGCGAGCCGCTTCCGCTTTTCTTTGTAAGTCGCTGCTATGCAGAATACACCATGACCGCTACTTGCTTTCTCCTTTTGTTTTAAACCTGGCATGTGGTAGAAAAAGGCCCTGACCGCTTCTATTCACGACCAGATGCTCTCGCCCACCTAAAAAAAACAGGGTTTTTATATTGATTTTTAAATTTGCATTTATATTATTCTCTATAATTTCACCCAGTACTGATCTCCATCTGCTGTTCTATCGAGGAAACCATATTCAATTAAATACCTTCTTAACGTGACATAATCAGGGTATACATTTTCTAAAATCTCATTAACTTCTTTTTCTGTATATTTTTGATTACTATCAAACTTTGTGACTAAATGTTTCAAAATAATGAGCTTTCGCTTTTGTTTCTTCGGAAATGTAGAGAGCGGTCCGTCTAATCCTTCTGTAAAATGCAATTTTAAAACTTCTTCACTCTCTGCTTCTGTAATGTCATACCGCTGGTCAACCATCGTAGCTGTACGATGAATAGGGAGAATTTTAGGTTGATTCGTTGCTTTTTCTTCTGACAGTTCCATAAGCGCAAGAAACACTTTTGCTTGTTTCATCTTCTCCCTTAATGTAAAACGATGGTTCCGAATAGTTGAAGTGCTTCCACCGTCCATTTCCTTCACAATTTCTTTATCGTTTAAACCCATATGAAAGAACTGTATCATCTTCTTCTGTAAATCTGTTAAACCTGTTAACTTCTTATCTAACCCTAATAAATAGTCGAACATAGAAATATGTTCGTTTGCGATATGAAGTTGTGTAAATTTCTCCGCTTCATAAAAAACGTTCTGTTCTTGATAAATAATACCTTTCATAAATTTTTCTCCGCAAGCTAAACAAACGTATTCTTCAGTGTCTTTCTCAAATACATATCCTTTTTTCAATTCATCAACCGTGGCATTCCAAAACCATTCTGAAATATCATTCATGCTAAACAATCCCCTAAAAAGTTTATTTTAAAAACAAACAAATTATGATTTAGTTTATTTTTATTTATAATATCATAACAAAAACAAACATTCCAACATATCGTTTGCCTATCTTCAAACAAAATTAAATAATGTTTATGTTTCATAAAAATCAAAAGGGAATTTTATGCCTTTCAATAAAACAACATTTCTATCAATGTGGTCTTATTCTCCCCAGTAACTGAAGAAGCAACTACAACTTTTGCTTACATACAACAAATAGGACTAGCTACCATACTAGTCCTATTGTTCATTATCACTATTAAACTTTTATTTTTTCGATTTCATCCCTGCCGGTGCAATTGTAATAGATGCAGTGTTTTCTCCTCTTTACTCCCTTTATGTTCAATACGCTTTGCCACGATTCCATCTTTCATAAACAAAATACAATCCCCTATCTCCGCCGCCACGTCCATCATATGTGTGGAAAAAATAACAATTGTCCCATTCTTCTTGATGTCCTGTAAAACCTCGACGAATGCATTGACCCAAAATGGATCCAAACCATTTGTCGGTTCATCTAATAATAATAGTTTCGGTTTCCCTAACAACGCTTGTCCAAATACTAAGCGTTGCCGCATTCCCTTCGATAAATGTTTTACAAGTTCATTCCTCTTTTCAATCAGACCGATTTTTTCTAAAATCTCTTGTATTTGTTTTTGACTTACCTTTCGTAACACACCATAAAAAGAAAGAAATTCGTGCACAGTCATCATTTCCTGCGCATGGAAGTCATCTGGCATATATCCAATTTGCGACACGTATGCATTCCTGTTTTCATGGAGAGCAATACCGTTTAATACAATTGTACCTGCTGTCGGTTTTAAAATACCTGCCAATATATGAAGAAGTGTACTTTTTCCTGCACCGTTTCCGCCGCATAGTACGATACAAGTTCCCGCATCTACTTGAAGTGAAAAGTGAGAAAGTGCTTGTTTTGTCTTATATTCTTTTGAAACCTCTGTAACTTGTAAAAGTGTCATTGCATTTTTCTCCTTTCTAACTTCCATGCAGAGAGAGTAAAGCCAAAAACCATATATATCAGTGTATATAAAATGAGAACTCCCCACGCCGCCTCAGATTGTAAGAAAGTAATAAGAGTATCGTATGCTTGTCCAAATATTGCACCACCACCTAATTGAACAACAAATACGATGCGAAGCAGTTCAGCAGGATTAACAAACAAAGCTACTTTTAGGAACACAGCAATCATTGGATACGGAACAAAGCTAAGAACAGCAATAAGTGCAGTAGGCCAAATCATAATTAAGAAAAACCAAACCCCAACAGATATTGTTAGCGCCTGCCATCTTGTTACGACAAAAGAACCTACCACGAAACCGATTATTAGAAAGAAAAGCATTAATACTATTGAGAATATATAAAGAGCTAGCACCCATTTAATAGATAATGCACTTCCACTAATGAGACCAATTATAAGACTTATACCATAACTAAGTGTAAAAATAATGAGCTGCGCTGTAAATTGCCCGAATGCTTTTCCCATTACATAAGCAACACTAGAAATGGGATACGTACTTAATAACCGCCACTGTCCGTTTTCCATTTCATTTGCAATAGAAAAAGAACTGATAATAAGCATAAATAACGGTATAATATACAGCACTAAATTCACCATTGTACCTGTCATATTTGTGTATCCTGTTATAGTAGGTGTATTTCGCTCCAATAAAAATAGTAAAGACAAAACGCTCGTCCAAAGAATGACAAATGTATAAGATGAACGTTGTCTTATCGTGATTCGCCACTCAGATTGCCAAATGTGCCACATAATATCCCTCTTTCCATAATGTGAAACTTCCATCAGTGGAGTCTCCCACTGATGGTTAATTGAACCAATCGGGCGCATGCCAGCAGTTAGCCCCCACCTATTTTCTTCTCTCTCAATCTTAAAGTGGGGCTAACTCCCTCTTATTGCAGGATAAAAAAGGACAACCGGAACGGTTGTCCTTTTTTATTAATGAGAATGATTCATATCCTTTTTCTTTGCATTCTCTTCTTTTATTTTCATCATCATATCCATGTTCTTTTTCCATTCATGCTTTTCCAAATCTTTTGCTTCTAACACTTCACCTTTATTTTTAGAGACAAAGCTTTCTGCATCTTTTTTATCTTTGAAAGAAATCACATTATAAGCCATCGGTGTTTTAATATCTTTGTCATAAACATAAGTCGCTTTCTCTACTTCAACCCACTCTTTTGTATTGTAATCACGTACAAATTTTGCCTGCAACTTTTCGTTCTTGTTTTTATTCATCCATTTGTACATACAACCAAGATCATCAAATTTTAATGATTTACCGTTTTCAAGAATTACTTCTGTTCCAAACTGATCGTTCGTCACAGCCATATTACAGTTGGCACATTTATCAGTTTTCTCGTCAATTGATACTGGCTTAACTTCCTTTTTCCCGCAGCCAACTACTGTCAATAAAAGAGCTGCAACTATTGTAATAAACAAACCTTTCCATTTCATCTTCTTTTCCTCCCAATTTTAAATAAAGTAATACTTATTGCTAACATACTCATACTGATTATTCCGATTTGCATCTTAAATGAAGAATTGTTTTCTTCCTTTTCCCCTCTAATTGTCATCCTAGGTTCATAATCAGTTAAAACTTGATTTTCAGGACTTTTTAACAATGCTTGGAGTACAAGCATACCAGGTGCTTGGAAAAACAACTGATATTCGGGGACTTCATTTGTTAGTGTTAGAAAAAATGGATCTGCTCTGTGCGGAATGCTGCTAATACCATTTCCCTTTGTATCCAGTTTCAAGGATGCGTCCCAATAATTATGTATAATTTTGTTTTCAGTGCTGTTTATCGCTTGAGACTCATTTACATTTCCAATAAAGACATTGTCAGACACATTATTTTCATTAGCATTTTTAAATTGCATGCCAATAAAATTCCCATTTACTTCATTATCTGAAATACGGTTGTTATTTGCATTTTCCACATACATTCCAACACGATTATAAGAAATTCGATTGCCAATCGCTTCTGTTTTCTCTGCATCATACAGCAATAAACCCTGTGCATTAACATTACGATTATTGAAAGTTAACTCGTTCCTTTTAATTTTTGTCTCTTTTGTTCCCATCACCATGGCACCTGTAATATTGTTGTGAGACTTGTTATCCTGTACGGTTATGTGATTAGAAAACATAATATGTATGCCATAACGAGAATTTCCGATAGCATTGCGAGTTATTCGATTAAAATGGCTATTTTCAATATAAATGCCATCTCTTACTCTATCAATCTCGACTCCTTGAATCATATTGTTATTTGATTCCCATAAGTCGATTCCGTTTCCTTTCGAATTCCCTTTAATAAAACCACCTTCTACAACCGTATCATTTGTCTCGTTAAATTTAATCCCGAACTGCTTTGTGTAGATTTGAAGATTATTCAACCTATGATTCTTACCAGTAACACGAATAGCCTCCGTGTCTGCTCTACTGCTGCATTGTTCTACCTTTATATGCTTCAGGGTGATAGATTGTCCTTTTACCGTAATAACAGGTTCTTTACTACAAGAACGAACAGTGACTTCCCCTGTCCCTTCTAAAGTAACAGGCTTTGAAAGAACGAGTGTCTCGTTATAGACACCACTCGGTATTTTTACAATTCCATATTCAGGAGCAGCGTTAATTTGAGATTGTAACGTATCCTGTGCATAAGTATGGAATGAAAAACTTAAAAAAATTATACAAAAGAGAAAAAAAACTCGAGTTATTTTCATATGGCAATCTCCTCTAAATCAAGTCGACCTATATGAAGGATAACAAACAATTGTGTGGAATTTGTGAAGTAATTTTGTATGATTTGGAAAATAATATTTTTTCACTATAAAGTGCAACTTAGTTAAATCGATAAGTGGATTCTATATATAGAAAGAAAAATAAGAGCAAATGTTGTTAATAAAGAATATAAGCCATAAATAATAACAACATTTTTCAAGAGAAAATATAGAGTATATACCCCATTTTAAACTTAATATATGAATTATAAGGTACATTTTCTCTCTTTATTACATAATCTATCAGTGAATTCTATTAAAGGAGGGAAAATGATGGCTTGTACAAAAGAGAATGTTTGTTTTGATATATGTCTTACAATTACCATTACACCAGGTAGTGAAACTGAAGTAGTTGTGGATTGTGCTGATGCATGTGGGACAAGTCCTACAATCGAAGTAAAAGCAGATGGATCTGTCGTAATTACGTTACCTTTAACTGCTTGTTTCTCTATCACGTTAAATGATGATTTTAGTGTTAACTCTGAACTTACTGGTTTGTTTTTTCGCGTCTATTAAAAACACGAATTGCTTGCAGAGATTAATAAAATGCATCAAAAAGTTGTTTCATTATTTATTTAAAACTTAAGGAAAATATAATCTTATATTGCCCCCAAATTAGTAATAGATTCAAAATACAACTTTATTCTTTCTTTCCTTCTAATCTCCGTTTATAACGGAGATTTTTTTATTCCGCTATTCGTGGGCAGTAAGATCCATACTAATGGAAATTTCATTTTATCTTTTCTAAACTACTTACATGATGGAAAAACCGCTTAGTATTTTCAAAAAACATACTTCTAAAATTCTGCCAATCCAACTCAGGAAAAGAAACAATTATGAAACTGATTCATATATATAATCCCTTTATAAAGTGAAACTTTAATCAATCCTCACCAATCGGGCGCATGCCAGCCGTTTATCTCCCACCGAACATTCTAGCCACTGGAGCTGGACAATGCTTTCGCTGAATTTTGAGGTGGGAGTATTACTGCCCAAAAATAGCGGGATAAACTAAAAGAATAGGATCCTCACTTGAGAACCCTACCTTTTATAAAGTATTTCATTCCTTCGGCTCAATCATTTTCTTCGGATCTACAATTTCATCAAATTGTTCTTCTGTTAACAAACCTGATTGCAGTGCCGCTTCTTTTAGTGTTAATCCCTCTTTATGTGCATGCTTGGCAATGTTTGCTGCATTTTCATAACCGATGTGCGGATTTAACGCTGTTACAAGCATTAACGAGTTATTTAAGTGCTGTCTGGTAATTTCTTCATTTGCTTCAATACCTACTGCACATTTATCATTAAATGAAACAAGCGCATCTGCTAATAATCTAGCAGATTGTAAGAAATTATAAGCAATGACTGGCTTAAAGACATTTAACTCAAAGTTTCCTTGACTTGCCGCAAAGCCGATTGTTGCATCATTTCCCATGACCTGTGCTGCAACCATCGTTAAAGCTTCACTTTGCGTTGGATTTACTTTTCCTGGCATAATAGAGCTCCCTGGCTCATTGACTGGAATCGTAATTTCCCCAAGGCCGCTACGCGGTCCGCTTGCAAGCCAGCGGACATCGTTTGCAATTTTCATTACATCCGCTGCTAACGCTTTTAATGCCCCGTGCGTATAAACAACTTCGTCATGACTTGTTAACGCATGAAATTTATTTAGTGCTGATACAAAATGTTTTCCTGTGAAATTACTAATTTCTTCTGCAACCATATCACCGAATTTTGGGTGGGCATTAATCCCTGTTCCAACCGCAGTACCACCAATTGCAAGCTCTTTCATATATGTACTACTTTCTATAATCATCCGCTCTGTCTTTTCAAGCATACGATGCCAGCCACTCACTTCTTGACCTAACGTTAACGGCGTTGCATCCTGCAAATGAGTACGACCAATTTTAATTATATGAGAGAACTCGTTTACTTTTTCTTTTAACGTGCCTTTTAATTTTTCTACTGCTGGTAATACTTGCTCTTCTACAGCTATCACGCACGCAATATGAAGTGCTGTTGGAAATGTATCATTTGAGCTTTGAGACATATTTACATCATCGTTTGGATGAATATGTAGATCAAGCTCTTTTTCTCTTAAAATTTGATTTCCACGGTTAGCAATCACTTCATTCACATTCATATTAGATTGTGTACCACTTCCTGTCTGCCAAACAACAAGCGGAAAATGCTCATCCCATTTTCCCGATAAAATTTCATCAACTGCCTCTACAATTGCATTTGCCTTTTCGTCTGCTAGCTTCCCTAACTTTTGATTACTAATCGCTGCACTTTTCTTTAAAATTGCAAATGCCCGAACAATTTCAAGCGGCATACACTCTGTTCCAATTGGAAAGTTCTCCTTACTACGCTGCGTTTGTGCTGCCCATAATTTATCAGCTGGAACTTTCATTTCTCCTAATGTATCTCTTTCAATTCTGTACTCCATATTTTCATCCCCTTAGAATTAAATACCTTCTCTTTCATTTTACTGAAAACACTAAAAATAATAAATATTACCACTAAAAATGAAAGTCATCTATTGAATGATGATTTTGATAATATAAATTACTGCACAAAGATATTAAATTAGCCCATAAAAACAAAAAATCATCCCCGCTATAAGCGAAAGGATGATTTTTTCATACTATGATACTTGCTTTTCTTTCTCTACATCATTTACATACCAAATAAATTTACCTGTATATCCGTAAATAACAGCAAGCGCTAATGATACAAAGCTCAGCCACATAAATGGCAGATAAGATAACGTCGAAACGCCTAGAATACCCGCCATAAAAATACCGTTATCAGACCATGGAACCATTCCTGATGTGAGCGTTCCACCGACTTCTGAGTTACGAGCTAAAATGCGGCGATCTAATTTTAATTTATCGTAGCTTTCTTCCATAATTTTTGGCGTTAAAATTAATGATACATACATGGCGCAGCCAAATACGTTTGCTAAAAATGCAACAATTAAAGTCGAAAGTGTTACATTACCTGCAGATGTTAATTTTTTCTCAAACTTCGAAACAATAACTTTCAAAACGCCAAGCTTTTCTAGTAAACCACCAAAACCAAGTCCGAAAATAATAACAGCAACTGAGCTGAGCATTCCTTCAATTCCGCCGCGATTTAATAACTTATCAATGAAATCGATACCAGAATCAATAGAAAATCCTTTGTAAGCTGTGCCAATCGCTTCTCCAAAAGGCATGCCTTGGAACACAGCTGCCCAGATGGCACCAAGAAGAGCACCCATTGCAATTGTAGGCATAGATGGACGTTTCATCGCTAACAGTATAATGACAACGACCGCTGGAACGAGCATCCAAATGTGAATATCAAATTGTTTTAGTAAAGATGCCTTTAGGAAATCTACTTTTTCTAAATCTACATTTTTCCCGCCATATATCCAGCCGGCAACTGTAAACATAATACCGGTAATAATATAAGCTGGAATATCTAAATACAACATAGCACGAACGTGCGCAATAACATCTACTTTCGCCATAGAAGCTGCAAGTACGGTGCTATCAGATAATGGTGATAATTTATCTCCAAAATATGCACCAGATAGAACTGCACCAGCTACAAGAGGAAGTGGTAATCCAAGTCCTTCCCCGATTGCCATCATGGCAATACCAGCTGTACCTACCGTCCCCCAAGAAGTACCTGTTGCGATAGATGTAATCGAACAAATAATTAATGTCGCTAATAGAAAGATACTTGGGTGAATAAATTCTAAACCATAATAAATAAGTGTTGGCACAACACCACCAGCAATCCAAGTTCCAATAAGAGAACCAACCGCTACTAATATTAAAATTGCTTCAAGTCCATTCGAAATTCCTTTTGTAATTGCATCTTGTAATTCTTGATAACGAAACCCAAGTCTTAATCCAAGCGCAATGACAAGAAACCATGAAATAAATAACGCAAGCTGAATCGGTAAATCAAAAATTGTCTGAAATGAAAAGACAACGCCTAAAAATAACAACAAAAGAATGATGATTTCGATCATCGATGGTAATCTTACACTTTTCAAATTTCTTCTCTCCTTATGAAGCAATAACATGATGCATGTCGTTTAGTTATTTTTACATAAACATAACTAGATAAAACATAAATATTCACATTATTCCGATT
This sequence comes from Bacillus sp. NPDC077411, assembly GCF_044543425.1. Lineage (NCBI taxonomy): Bacteria > Bacillati > Bacillota > Bacilli > Caryophanales > Bacillaceae > Bacillus > Bacillus sp. NPDC077411. The sequence continues at coordinate 54,668 of NZ_JBITWA010000013.1, forward strand.
TGTTTTTTTAGTATAATAAATACACGACCTTTTTATTTTAAAAGTACAACCTGTATTTCGCAATGCTAATTTTTAAAAATTACATTATTTTTTCATATCTCATCATATTCAATCCGAGTCATAAAAAAAAAAGCTATTTTAAAATTGATAAAAATAGCTTCTTTTTGTATTCTCAACTTTTAAAGATTTGTATGATGTATTTAATCAAATCAACTTAGATAATAAGTAATCGAAAACGTTATTTATAACAACATCGATTCAATCAATTTCATAAGTTGCTGTTTTGTTTGGCTTAAATAGTTTCTTTTTTTAGAAGAAATTACTAATCCTATAGGCATTTTAGGATCAAATCCCTCAACCTTAAATGATATTGAATTTTGTTTTAAAATAGTTCCCTTAGGGATTATACCTATCGCATCCCCAAAAACCATTTGTGGAATAAGATGCAGGGCACTACAATTATAGACTCTTTTAAAAGATAAATTGTTCTCTGATAAAAAAGCATTCACAGATTGATAATAATAACAACTATTCTCTCCAACCAAAATGGGATAATTAATAATATCAGATATTTCAACTAATTCTTTTGATAATACTGGATGATTTGGATTACTTACTATAAATTCGATTTGTTCTTTGCAAAGTGGAGTAAAATTTACATTGGAAATATTTTTGTTGTTTCCACAAACGGCAAAATCAATCTTATTTTGATCGATCATTTGTGATAAAAGCGCTGTATTTCCCACGACAAAATCACAATGTATGTATGGTTTCTTATCGTTTAAATATTTTAATATAGGTGGAATTAATTTTTCTGCAACTGATTCCAATAATCCTATTCTTAAATCCCCCTTCTCTTCATTACTTATGCGCTGCGCTTGAGATACAGAATAATCCCAATGCATTAATAAGTTATCTACTTCCTCAGCAAATAATACACCTTCATCTGTTAATCGAGCATCCCACCCTCGTTCAAATAAAAGAAAGCCAAGCTCATTTTCTAATTTTTTTATATGTGTTGTTACCGTTGATTGAGCATAGTTTAATTTTTTAGCTGCAAGTGAAAAAGTTCCTTCTTCAATAATCTTTTTAAATGTATTTAACTCTTTTATTTCCAATTTTACACCTAATCTCTATCGATTTTATTGATAATAATATTATTTATTTTCAATTATACAAATCAACATTCCAGAAGTACAATAAAGTTGTCAGGAAGGAAGTGAAAATATGCCGTTTGTTAATGTTTATTATCCAGAAGGGCAATTGAATAAAGAAGAGTTAAAAAAGGTGAGCAATTGTATTCATCATTCATTAATTGAACATTTTAAAATTCCCAAAAATGATTACTTTCACATGTTTTTACCTTACCAATCTAATCAGTTTTTTTACGACCCGTATTATCTCTTAGAAGGAGAGCAAAAGAGAACAGATAAAATACTACACGTTTCTATTACATGTGGACCAGGAAGAACAATAAATCAAAAAAGAGATTTGTATCAATCCATCGCGGAAGCTTTTTATAATCATTTAAACATCTCTACAACTGATGTTTTTATTACATTAAACGAGACATCTGCTGAAAACTGGTCATTTGGTCAAGGAATAGCACAAATGGTTACTATGAAGGAGGAAAAAAATAGTGAATGATCGTATCGAATCCAATATACCAAAGGAAATGCGAGATATTGCTCCTGATTTTGTTGATTACGGTGAAAATATATTATTTGAAAAAGTATGGAGAGATCCAACATTAACATCAAAAGAAAGAAGTTTAATTACCCTTTCCGCTCTAATTAGTATTGGCAATACTGAACAACTACCATTTCATCTACAATTAGCTAAAAAGAATGGAATTAACGAAAAGGAGATTATTGCTTTGATAACACATATGGCTTTTTATGTTGGATGGCCCAAAGCAACTACAGCGATAAATAAAATACTGAGTTAAAAATAACAATATAGTATTTCTTAAGGCATCTATATTAACAGCCAAAGAAATAATCAACTTTTTTATAAAACCAAAAATCTAATTTCAAAAATGAAAACCATTTTGACTAAGCTTTTTCAAAATGGCTTCTTTTTATTTGGTTGTATCATCCAGTTTTGAGAAACACTTTAAATCAAACCTGATTATAAAGCTACACCTTTATATTTTTAAAAATAGGCTGTTTTCCCTTAGGAATTGTATAATTTGTCTTTGGTGGTGGTTATCGTGGTCTGTAAATTCCTTAACAATATATATAAGTGAATAAGGCGTTCCTGTATGTGGACAATGAGTTACACCGTTTGCAGTTAATGGCTTTTTTAGCTTTTCGATTGGCAGTTCATTAAGTTCTTTTACAAGTAGTTCCCTTGTATCTTTTGCTTCTTCAAGAAGTTTTGATTGTGATATGCCTGATTTTGCGTAGTTTGATGCCTTTTGATTATGTATACCAAAATCGGGAAACTCCATTCCCTTTTCATTTTGTACAGATGGGAGGATTTCTGTTAATAGATAATTATCCCAATTCATAATATGTGCTATTATCTCACTTACAGACCATTTACCATCGGCTATCGGTTTAAACCATAAAGTTTCATCGACTTCTTCTAAAGTGATTAGCCAAGATGAATAATGATTAAAATGACGAATTATACTTTTTACCTCACTCAAATTAATCCCTCTTTTCTAAATTAAGTTAATATAATCATAACATAAAACTCACACACAACAAACATATGTTCTTTTTTGTTTTTAATTACAAAACAACAATCTTTGAGAAAACAACCTAAAAATAAAATGAAATGACTTTATTATGTGCACATCTTCTTCACTTCTCTCTCATTCTTAAATGGGATTTTACTGCCCGCAAAGAACGAGATAAAATTCCCAATAAAAAAACTGCTGAGAATCTTTTCTCAACAGTTTTTTTATCCAACAATTCTTTCTTTTTGCTGTTCTTTTTTCTCTGAGAGTAACGCATACGGTGTACACATGTACGTCATCGCAACTGGATCATACACAACACGTGCTTTCACACCAAACACTGTTTCAAACAATTCATCATTTAAAATATCACTTGGTGCTCCTTCCATTACTTTATCTCCATCTTTAATCGCAACAATGTGATGCGCATATTTAGCCGCATGATTTAAATCATGTACAACCATAACAACCGTTCGATTTTCTTCTTCATTTAACTTTCTCAATAACTCTAATATTTCTAACTGGTGGGCCATATCTAAATACGTTGTCGGTTCATCTAGTAATAATAACTCTGTATCTTGCGCAAGTGCCATCGCAATCCAAACACGCTGACGCTGTCCACCTGAAAGTTCATCTAATGTACGATCTGTAAATTGATGCATTCCCGTTACTTCAAGCGCCCAGTTTACCATTTCATGGTCTTTCTCCGTTCGCTTTCCCAGTAAGCGTTGGTGCGGATAACGACCATGCCAAACGAGACCTTCTACTGTTAATCCTTCGGGTGCCGTCGGTGATTGTGGTAAAATTGCCAGTTTCTTTGATACTTCTTTTGTTGGCATCATATGAATCGCTTTACCATCTAAATATACGTGACCTTTAGTTGGTTGCAGCAATCGTGCTAGCGATTTTAAAATCGTTGACTTCCCGCATCCATTTCGGCCAACTAGTGCCGTAATTTTTCCTTCTGGAATATGTAAATCAAGATGATTAATAATGGTTTGATTTCCGTACGTAAGCTCCAACTGTTCCGTATGTAAACTTGTCATCTTGTTCACTCCTTATTTGTTATTTGTCCCGCTATTCGCGGGCTAACCATCAGTGGGAGATGAAAAAAACTCTCCACTGATGGAAGTTTCACTTTATAGGAGACTATGTTCCTTTTCTAATCACGAGTAAATATATAAAATACGGTGCGCCAATAAGTGCTGTTATAATACCAGCTGGTATTTCAATTGGCGGAATTATAATTCTCCCCACCATATCTGCACCCGTAACGAGTAATGCACCAAGTAACGCTGAAATTGGCAAGAACAATCTACTGTCTGAACCAATAAGCAGACGCGCCGCATGCGGGATAACAAGCCCTACAAAACTAATTGTCCCTGCTACTGCTACTGAACTTGCAGCTAAGGCAACGGCCACACCGATCAGAACAAGACGAACAGCATTAATACGCATGCCTAAACCTTTTACTGTTTCTTCATTTAATAATAAAAGATTCATTTGCTTATAACTTGCAAATGTAATGACCGCTCCAATGATCGTCCACGGCCATAGCATGTCAACATGTTCCCAAGATCTTGCATATAAACTCCCCTTTAGCCACACAAGTGCTTGTGAGGAATCAACTGCAAATTTCACAATAATAAATGTAATAAGAGCCTGTAAACCCGTAGAAATCGCAACGCCGCATAGTGCAAGACGTTCCGGTTTTACTCCTCCTTTTTGATACGATAATACATACACAAGCAAACTTGCAATCATTGCCCCAGCAAATGCAGCAACTGGAAGCATAATTGCCGGCACACTCGGAAACATAAGGAGCATAATAACAGCCGCTAATCCTCCACCAGCAGAAACTCCAATAATATCAGGTGCTGCAAGTGGATTTCTTGTAACACTTTGTAAAATGGATCCTGATAACGCCATGTTAATTCCAACTAAAATCGCTATGATAAGACGTGGTAAACGATATTTTAAGACAACACCTTCTCCTGTCATCAGTCCTTCTATAATCTCAGCAAATGGCGTTGGTACCGCGCCAAGCCGCAAACTTAGTAAAGAAAGTGCAATTAGCAATATAAGACCTACTATTATAACAATAGTAAACCGGCCAAACTTCTTCATTTAACAGCACCTCTCTTCCTTCTCATTAAATAAATGAAGAACGGTGTACCTAAAAGTGCTGTTATAACGCCAACAGGTGTATCTGCTGGATAAGACACCCATTGCGCTGCAAAATCTGCGATGACAAGAAGATTAGCGCCGAGCAATGCAGAAAATGGTAAAATGATTCGATAATCTTGACCAACTAATTTTCTTGCAATATGCGGAACTATCAGTCCGATAAAACCAATCGGTCCAGCTACCGCAACTGCACTACCGACAAGAAGAACAATTAAAAACGCAAATACTCTCCGAATACGAAGAACATTTACACCAAGTCCACGCGCTGTCTCCTCACCAAGTGATAAAATATTCAATTGATTTGCTAGAAAAAAAACAAGAATTATAACAGGAACTGCTGATACTAACATCATTTTTATATCTTGCCAGTTTGCCCCTGATAACTTTCCGGCCATCCAATATAATATCTCTGTTAGTTGTGTTTCGTATAACAAAATTGCTCCTGTCGTTAATGATCCAAGGAATAGACTCACTGCAATACCAGCAAGTACAAGACGTGAAGGTGTATATTTGCCGCGAAATGCTAATGAATAAATAACGCTTCCTCCTGCTGCGGCCCCGAGAAAAGCTGCTAGTAAAATAACGAAACTCGTATCCTTCTCCCCAAATACTAAAAGGGCAATAACAACAAAACAAGAAGCCCCTTGATTTATTCCCATATTTTCTGGATCAGATAACGGATTTCGTGTAATTCCTTGTAAAAGACACCCAGCAACAGCTAATGCCGCGCCAAGTAAAGCTCCTAACACTACACGTGGTATACGTACTTGCCAAACTGTATAGTAAATTAAATTTTTTGTATCCGTTGCAAATACTTCTGATATGTTATGAAATGATAATCCTTTTACACGAAATAATGCGGAGAAAGCTCCCACCATTACTAATAATAGAAAAAAGAAAATAAATTGCAAAGTAGAAGAAGCATACGGGTTTAACGCCCGTCTGCTTCTAGTTTGTGTATGATACAAAGTCTCCAACTCCTTATTTAGAAGACTGACCTGTTAATGCTGGAAGTGCCTCATCTAAAATTTTATTTGCTGCAATTGGTCCGCGCCCACGTGCCCAAAGATTACGATCAACATCAATTACATGCTTTTCTTTTACTGCTTTTAAGTTATTGTATAGTGGATTATTTTTAAACTTCTCTACATTTTCTCCATATAAGAAGATATAGTCTGGATTGATTTCATTTAGACGTTCCATCGTAATTTTTGCAATTTCTGCTTTACCTTCTGTTTTTTCTTTTTTACCTTCATATACATACTTCACACCAACATCCGTCATTAACGAACCAATAAATGAATCTTTAATCCATACTGAAAACTCATCATCAAAAGCACCAATAACCAGTACTGTTGGATTTCCTTTTACTTTCTCTTTTGCTTTTGAAATTTTATCTTGTAAATCTGTACGAATCTTTTTCGCTTGTTCTTCTTTTCCAACTGCTTTAGCAATGGTATCCATATTTTTCATTACTTCTTCATAACTATTGTCATCAAATGCAATCGTTGGAGCAATACCTTTTAATTCTTTTTGAATCATATTGTGGCGATCTTTACTTGCAATAATTAAATCTGGTTTCACAGACGAAATAACTTCTAAGTTTGGTGCTTTTCGCTCCCCAACATCTTTAACTTTTGATGCTTTATCTTGTAAATATTCTGGAATTTTCGTTTTCCCTACTCCAGCATTTGCAACTGGTGTAACACCTAAATCTACTAATGTATCAATAAATGAAAAGTCAAGAGTTACAATATTTTTTGGTGTTTCTTTTAACTCTGTTTCTCCCCACTCATGTTTAATTTTCACTGATCCTGCTTGACTGTTTGCTTCTGCTTTATCTTCTTTTTTGGCCGTTTCTTTTGCTCCTCCACTGCAACCAGCAAGCGCTCCCACCGCTAATGACATAGCTACAAGTAAAGTACTTATTTTTTTCCTGTTCATTATGTAGTCCCCCATACCAACAATATTGATAATCAATTTCAGTTAATATGATAGCATAATTTTAGAAATTGTCTATTATTTTTCCAAAAAAAATATTTTTTGGAAAAATTCATACACTCAATTCACGAGCAGTAGCCCCTACTGATGGAAGTTTCACTTTATAAAATAAGCGATTTTTGAAGCACCTCATCATACACATATTGTTTTCGTACAAGTGAAGAAACCATACCGCTTTGCAATGCACTATACGCCGGAATAAATGTCATTATATCCCCTATGCTATGCAGTGTACTATCCGTTATATCAACAATTAAATGATCACTACTTCCACCAAGAATTTCAATATTCTTATCAGAAGCTCGTAAACCGCTAATATCAAGATCCTGTCTTCCTATTGCAACAATTGCTCGTAGTCGCTCTCCTTTATCTTCAAAAGACGGAACTTGACCAAACGCATTTCTTCCAATGACTCCCCTTGGCATAGACGGCTTTCTTTTTATTTCAATGATTTCTGCTTCAATTGAAAATACATCTTGGTACATAAAAGGAATACGTTTCCCATATGCTGTTTCTTTTCCTAGAAAAATGGCTTCTCCAATCCGTAAAGAGTTGACACGTCCAATATGTTTTTTTTGCATAATAAGTGGTAACGAACTTGAATTACCTCCTGAAATAAGCCGAAGCTGTGTTCCTATTTTTTTCTCTACTAACTTTGCTAATTGTGTTAATTCTTGCAAAGAACTCTCAGTTGGAATCACACCGCTAAAGCAAGTGAAATTTGCTCCAATACCATCGAGTGCAATTCCAGGTATATTCGATACTCTTTGTGCTGCTTCTACCACTTGATGCGACATCATTCCTTCGCGAAGATCACCTAAATCAACCATTAAAATTACACGATGTATTTTTCCATATGTTCTCGCCGCTCTTCCTAATGCTTCTATAATACATAGTTCAGAATTCAAACTAATATCCGCACAAAGAACCGTTTCTTCTACTTCCGACAAAGCTGGCGTACGAATCAATAAGAGCTCAGCTTCTTTTCCGACAATAGAACGAATGTGATGAAGATGCTGTAATCTAGAATCAGCAAACCTTGTATACTTTGCCTCTTGAAGCGTTTCAATTACCTCTTTCACAGCGCCGACCCCTTTTGTCACTGGAAAACATATCATATTTGAGCGCTCACATAACTGCTTCATCATCATGGCATTATGCTTCAATTTTGAAAGATTTACTTTCATAATAGGCAGCATGTTCATTCCTCCTACTACATAAATACATTTTAATTTTCCAACACCTTTGTCTAGCTCTGCTATGTAGAACAAAACATGACCGCTACTTGCTGCTTTAATCCTTGCATGTGGCAGGAAAAGGCCCTGACCGCTTCTCTGCACGGCCAGATGCTCTCACCTACCTAAAAAGTGGTTTTCAATTTGTATTTATATACGCACAAAGCGGATTATGAAACTTTGTATACAAATAAGATTTTGCTTGATCTTGTATTCTCATTGAGAACAATGCTTTTGTTTCAATTTGAGCTGCGAATATAGCTGCTTTTTGCTCCTCTGTTGCATCTACCATATACTCTTTCACAATCGCAGCAACGATTCTCCATAATTCTTTTTCCTGTACGTCGTCTATCGCACGAGCTAACGTAAATAACACATCTCCAAAGTGATTTTGCAATACGGAATGAATAAACTTGTTATAAACTTCATTTCTATCATCTGTAAATACAACTGCTTCTTTCAGATTCGCAATATCTACTACCTTTCCTAATGTCTGCTTATGAATTCGCACGCCTCCTAAATCACGCACAAAAATACGTTGAATTTCTCCTCCCTTTGTAACAATAATAGAGTTTTGCATATGTCCTTCTAAAGCAATTCCATATCGTAAAACTAGCTGTAGTAAAGGAATCATAACTTTTTCAGTATAATGAGCAACATAATGAAATACCTCTTTTTTTCCAATCGTTTCTGTTTCAAAATATGCGCGCATTATATCTACAATAACGGGTTCATCTTCTTTTAATGGATTACTTGCGGTTAAACTAGCTCCAACCCATAGTAATTCTCCTTCTTTCCTATAAACATTTGGGCTTTCTCGTAAAATAAATGCGAGATTTCGGCCTAAATGAACATCATCATTTTTCGTAAAAGTAGCCCCAACTCGTTCACGAACAACAACTACTGACTGCGATAACTCTTTCTCATTTGCGTAAATCGTATCAAACAGTGAAGAAAGAATGGGTCCGTTTATCGTTATTTCTGGTGATACCGTTCTGACCGCACTCGTAGCTTGCGCGCGTACTGGAAGCTTTACATGGTATGGCAATTCTAGTAGATTCATCGTTCGAAATGAAAGCGTCGCCCGGGACGAAAGTTGATAAGGAATTGGAATAATACGTCCTTCCTCCAAATCCTTCTCATACTCTTTGATTAGTACATGTTCATATTGCCACGGATGAACAAGAAATGGATAATAATCCCCCATTTGTTTTCTTTGATTTGTTAATGTTTCATATGCTGTTTCATATAAGTCTGGCAGAACTTCATATAATAATGTTTTTTCAAAACCATCTCCTGTAACTGTTATTGCATCTTTATGAACAAGTAATACATATAGCGGAACAATCTGTTCAAATTCAGGTGCATAGCGCTTTACTTCTTCTTTCGATAAACCAAGTTTCGTCTTTGTTGAAGGGTGCAGTGGATGTCCTTCAATTACTAATGACTCTGTATATAATAATTCATCAAATGACGTACATCTTTTTAATTCTTCGAAAAATTGATATAGATTATTTGGTTTGTATTTCGCAAAAAACATCATGTTTGTTTCAAGCTGTTGTTTTACCCATTCTTGTTTTTGCTCCCATGCCTCATAGGCCATTTCCAAGTTCTCAACGCTGTTCTGTAATTCATTTTGCAAAGCATCTGAAACATGAAGCTGAAAGAATGGTGCTACTTCCTCAAAAAACGATTGTAATGAACCAATCCACCTAACATGTCCTCTTACTTTAAAACGAAGTGGAAACGCAAATTCGTATCGTTCAAATGCTCCCTCTTGTTGCACCTCTAGTAATAATTCCGCTTCGTTCATACAATCTATAATTTCAATACCATGCTCATGCTTTAGCACAGCACAACTTTCTAATAAATTTTTTTCACGAATTAACGCATTACAAAAACGATTTAAAATACGATATTCTGCTTGTACTCGATTGAATTGTTTACTTTGAATGGACAACATTCTTCACCTTCCTGTTTTGTTTTTTCACTTTTATATATTGAAATACAAATGGAATAATACATAAAATCCCCATCATCACAAATGTTTCGGAAATACCCACATATTCAATTGCATAACTTACTACAATCGAACCGAGCGGAATCATTCCTCGGTCCATTAATACAACACTAAGCATGAGGCCTCGTTCTTCTTCACGAACATTATTTTGAAAATAGACACGGTTACTAGAGCGTAACAACTGTCCAAAAAGGCCGATAGAGAATAATAGTATAAAAAACGTAAACGTATTACTAATAACAAGAAGCGCTATACTAATGGAAAACAAAAGTAAACTCATGTAATAAATCTTAATTTCTGAAATATACTCTAGTATTCTAGGAAGAATAATCGTTGCTATAATTGCCCCAATTGCTGCCGCAGACATCGCAATGCCGAACACTTCCGCTTTTCCTGTAAATTGATGAGAAACAAGTACAGGCAATACAGACGTATACGAAAAGCCAAAAGCCATTGTAATCATCGATGCCATAAAAATATTTCTTCCCATAGTATCATGAGAAAAATATTGAACAATTTGTTCCCAGCTTGCTTTTTTCTTTTCTTTTCGTTTTTTCATCGTTCGATCTTTCATCGGTAATACGAGAATGAATGCAATAAGTGAACAAACTGCCTGCATCATAAATGTCAGCTCAATATGTCCTCCTGCAATCAAAAAACCAGCAACAGCTGGCCCTGTTGAGCGGCAAACATTCATCACAAATGAATTCATAGATATCAATTTACTAATTTGCTGGTTCGTATCAATATCTGAAAGAATCGTATTTCGATTTGGTGTTTCTAATGCACTAATTATTCCTCTCACAAATGAGAAAAGAAGAAAAATAAAAAAAGAAGGAGTAATAAACACAACATAAATAGCAAGTACTGTTGTAACCACTAATCCCCAAAATGAATAGGACTTCATTAACTTAATACGTGGATACAAATCACAAAGCTTCCCTGCATATACACTAAACAATGCAATAGGAATCAGCCGTACAAAGTTGATCCATCCTAAATATGTGGCACTATGATACAAGTCATAGACGTACCAATTGATTGCAGTCATTCCAAGCCAATTCCCCATAAATAAGAAAAATGAACTACTAAAAAATAGTTTGCGAATAAAAACCACCCCGAAATTTTTTGTTGCATTTTCACATGCACTCTTTATAATTGATATTGATTATCATTATCCCTATAAAATAATATAAAATATTCTTTTTTATCTGTAAAGATAGAAAAATTTGAGAAAGGTGGTTTCTATGCAACTCAATACAATTCAAAAATTAGAATTAGAGGAACAAAACTTGCTTTCTTTTTTACAACAACATCACGCACCACTACATGAAGCCTATCAACAAATGATTCCAAAAGGACGAGCTGGTATACTTGAACGATTACTATCTTCCTTCATACGTGAAAATATATGTAACATGACTGAGACTGGGATTTTGTTTCGCAAACAAAAAGGGATGTTTGCTTCATTTTCAAAGCAGCGTTGCCCAGACTATTTACTAGATTATATAAATACTCATACTCATCAATTTAACGAGTTTTCAATGATACAAGGACTATATTTCAAGAAGCAAAACGCATACCTGCTTATACCTATTCGACACATATATGCTTTTGAACGACCAGTTATAAGTGGACCGTATATTCTTATATCACCATCTAAAGAAAAAGAAATTACGCATCCGAATGAAGTATTGACATTGCTAATGCAAGAAGATTGGCAAGGACCTCCTTCCTATTTTCGTATGTTTGAAGACGATGTTACAAATAGTGCTGCTAATTTAGCTCTTGCTTATACATTTCATGAACAAAATGAGAATACTTCAACGCTACAAGCTGCTTCTCAGGCACGAGATTCCTATGCCTTTTTTGAACAACTCGTTATTGAAGGGCACCCTTGTCATCCTGGTACCAAAATGAGAAAGGGTTTAAGCCCGGAAGAAACATTGGCTTATTCAGCAGAGTTTAAAAATACCATTCCACTCTGCTTTGTAGCTGTACACAAAAATTACATAAGCTCAGCTTTTATGGAAGAACAAAACTGGAATGCAGTATTATGCTCTTTCGAACCTGCACTTCAAGTAGAAGCCGAACTGAAACTTGGTGATAAGATAGACGACTATATACTATTACCAATTCATCCATGGCAAGCTACTCATACGTTACGTGAAATTTACAGTGTTGAACTTGAAAAACAAATAATTATTTTGTTAGATTATAAAGCGAAATATTTAGCCGGCATGTCATTTCGTACTATATTTCCTGCACAATATGATACGATTAGACCAAATTATAAACTAACAACAAATATTCATTTAACTGGGGAAGTACGAACATTATCAGAACAAACGATTCATAACGGACCAATTATGAGCAACATTTTAAAACAAATTGTTACGCAAGATACAATGATTGATGAAAATCGCTTTGTTCCAATTATGGAGCGAGCTGGTGCTCATTTTCTTCATCCGAATGACGTAGACGAAGAAATACAAACATTACGAAGTGAAAATCTCGCTTGCGTCATTCGTGACAATATTCATGCTTATGTGAATCATGATGAATGGGCTATTGTCGGTTCTGCCCTTGTCGCTTCTGTGCACGGTACAAATAAACCAGTCATAGTAGAACTAATTGAGCGATACAAAGAGAGCCATGACCTATCATTACAAGATGCGATTGTTCAATTTATAGAGAAATATGTAACGAATGCTCTTACTGGTTTTATTCCGCTCATGGTTAAATACGGCATCGGTTTAGAAGGTCACCTCCAAAACACAGTTCCTGTCTTTAAAAAAGATGGTACACCGGACCGGCTACTCGTACGTGATTGGGAAGGTATTCGCGTTCACCGCAACCGCTTACAAAACGCAGGGTTTGATCTGAACATGTTTCATCATAAATCAAGAATTCTAGTAGATGATGAGAAAAGTATGCGGAATAAAGTGTTTTACTCTGTCATGCAAAATCACTTTGGCGAGTTATTTTTACATATAAGTCAGGTCTATGAATTAGATGAACAAATGCTATGGAATATAGTAAAACGAGTCTTACACAATATTTTTGTAGATTTACAAGAAGATCCTAACTACAAAGAGTGTGTACTATCTGACTATGCTGTCTTTTTTGCGGGTAAAGTAGATTATAAAGCTTTAACTCTTATGCGTATGATGGGAGAAGCTCATGCTTATTTTTATGTAAAAGTTAAAAATCCATTATGTAATTGAAATATATAAATGACATACCCCCCTTTTCTTTTAGAGGAAGACGAGAGCATCTGGCCGTGCATAGAAGCGGTCAGGGCTCTTTCCTGCCACATGCGAGGTTTAAACAAAGGGAGGAAGCAAGTGCAGGTCATGTTTTATTCTGCATAGCAGCGATTTATATGGATAAATTGTAAAACCAGTTGTGAAGATGAGCCATAAATTAAGATGAGCTCAGTTTCGGGCTCATCTTTTTCTTTATGATTTTAATTTTTCATATGCATACGGTTTCTATTTTTCTACTTTATTTATTTTTACAAGTGGAAATACCATGCAATCTCCTCCATTATGTTGTGATTGTAAATTTATGCTTGCTGTTGCTTTGGAATCATGTTTGTACAAATCAATGCTAATAACTTTAATAAACGAACAAAAAGAAAAAACCTGTTTTGAAAAAAGTTTAATCAAAACAGGCTCTTAAAATATTCTAATGTATTACTCTTTTATAAAAAATTCAATTATTTTTTGTTCAACTGAAGCACTCGTTAATTGAACAAAATTTTGTCATTCTATTGATCAACATTGTACTGATGCCTTAACTAATAGCCATTACTATAAAATGATGACTCTTAGTTATTTTTTCGGGGAACTTATTTCGGACAAATCTCCAAAAATATAATTCATCTGTTTCTTTATACATTTCCACCCCTAATTTTTCTAATACCCGGTGCGATGGAATATTATCTTTATCAGTATCAGCAATAACGTACATAACACCCGTCTGATTTAACAACCATTTTTTCATAGTATTAATTGTTTCCGTCATATAGCCGTTTCCTTGATATTCAGGAAGAGTATAGTAACCAATTACTACTTCACCATTTTCATTTGGAAGACCTTTTAACATGATTCCCCCAACATTACAGTTTTTATCTTTCGACACAATTAACCAATTGGTATACCATATATAATTTTCCTCATCAACTAACAGCTTTGAAAGCCTTGTTTCCATAGCTTGTTTAAGCTCTAGGCTAAGAAATTTATTTGATTCACTTAAAGATAACCTTAGTTCCATTTTCTTTGGATTATCAATTAGTAATTTCAGATTTTCTGCACTCAGAGGAATTAGTCTTAATCTTTCAGTATTTAATTCAATCATTATTACACTCCTATCATAATTTGTACGCCATTTTAAATAGGCAAAAACAAATTTTAAAATAGGTATATGTTATTGGCAGCTACCCCCACTATATGTAATCCTAAATAAAGAAAGCATCACACTTTGCAATCCATTATTACAGGTTACTTAAGTTTACCATTCCAGAAATATCCTGTAAATCATTTCAAGTAACCTATACCGTTAGTTCAATAAGAAAAAAATTAAAGCAACTTATTCGCAAGTACCATTACAAACCATTTTAAATACAAATCTATTTAACTATGAAAAAGCAAGTCAAGCTGCTGGGTGGATAAAAGAATTAAATAGTGAACATACACCTGAGACAGACGAGTATAATATTTCATCATTTGTATACCACCGAAAACGTCCGTTCCACCCGGAAAGATTGTTGAAATGGCTTGAAAACTGGCCACTTGACATTGTAAGAGCAAAAGGTTTCTTTTGGCTTGCTTCTCGCAATAATATCATCGGGCTTCTCTCTCAGGCTGGCATCCAAGGAGCTGGTGAATGAGTTGCAGCTACTTCAAAAGAAGAACAACAGCAACTCATCGCAGAAGAGCCTGACATTTTAAACCACTGGGATGACACATACAGGGACCAAATTACAGAATTAGTCTTTATCCGTATTGACATGAACAAAGAAGAAATAGCACAATCTTTAGACCACTGTTTATTAACTGAACAAGAAATGTATGAAGAGTGGGACATATTCCATGACCCTATCCCTTCATTTACGACTGCTTATTAAAAAACTCCCCTTTCTCCGCACAACGCTGAGAAAGGGGAGTTCATAAATACAGCTTTCTTTATCTCTTACCAATAGCAAACCGTATCTATCATCTTGAATTCTTCTAAAAAGGAGAATACTGAATAAACTATATATCCATTTTATTTTTTCGCCATATAAGTCGCTGCTATGCAGAATCCAACATGACCGCTACTTGCTCTCTCCCGCTTAAAAAGAAAAAGGGTTTTTATGTCGATTCTTTAATTTATATTTATATAAGCTGGCACCCCTTCATATTTTAAAAGATCCTGATATTCTTTTTCCAATTCATCCAAAGTTAATTCGTACAACTGCTTATTTAATACTTTATATATCCCTACATCAATTAACTTCTCAATCAATAGTTTCTTCCTTTTTTCTACAGCATAACGAAGCCCATAACTCATTCTTTTTCCAAACTCCTTTCGACACTATACTGCATGAACGTTTTGTGGCCACATTATATATATGTATGATGGTAAATAAAAAAAGATTCCACCTTATAAACAGGATTTGTAAGAAAGGTATCTACATCAATAAAAACTTTCTCAAACTTATCTTTTAGTTAATCTAATATACTATTTATAAAGTTACTATTTATATAATTTTATAAATAGTATTTTCAAGTCTAACTATCAATTTCTTGTATTAAGAGAGGATGAAAAGAATGTGTGGTATTGCAGGTTGGGTTGATTGGTTGAAGGATATTTCAAATGAACGTCCGATTCTTGAAAAAATGGCGAATAGTATTGAACATCGAGGTCCTGATGCAGAAGGTTATTGGTTTTCTACACATGCGGCCTTCGCTCATCGGAGATTAATTGTAATTGATCCACAAGGTGGTTCTCAGCCAAAAACATATCAAGCTGGAGATTATACGTATGCAATTACGTATAATGGAGAAATTTATAACTTTCGTGAACTTCGAGAAATATTAAAACAACATGGTCATACATTTTACACTCATTCTGATACAGAAGTATTATTACATGCGTATTTACAATGGCACGAAGAATGTGTTCAACATCTAAATGGGATTTTTGCTTTTGCAATTTGGGATGAACAAAAGCAGCAATTATTTATGGCACGCGATCATTTAGGAGTGAAACCACTATTCTATATACAGCAAGGCAGTAGTATCATTTTCGGTTCAGAATTAAAAGTTCTTCTCTCCCACCCTGCTGTTCAAACGGAAATAGATACAGATGGCCTAAATGAAATATTTGGGTTACATTTATTTCGCACACCTGGATGTGGAGTATTTAAGCATATACAAGAAGTACGTGCAGGTCATTATCTAACTTGTACACGTAACAAAACCGAAGTAAAAAGATATTGGACACTGGAAAGCAAAATACACACAGAGGATCCAGATACAACAGCAGCACATATTCGTAGTATTCTACAAGATACAGTAAAAAGGCAATTAATCGCCGATGTTCCTCTCGTATGTATGTTGTCAGGTGGTTTAGATTCAAGCGGTATTACAGCATTAGCTAGAAAAGAATTCCAAAAAGATAACAAAATTTTAAACACATATTCTATTGATTTTGTGAACAGTGCCCAAGACTTTGAACTTACGTTTTCTCGTACAGGATTAGACGCCCCGTGGATAAATCGGGTATCAGAATATGTCGGCACAAACCATCATGACATTATTGTAGATGCAAATAAACTAGTAAGTCATTTATTTGTGCCTCTACGCGCACGTGATTTACCAGGTGCTGGTGAAATGGAAACTTCACTTTATTTACTATTTCAGGAAATGAAAAAAGATGCCACAGTTGCATTATCTGGGGAATCGGCAGATGAAGTATTTGGGGGATATCCTTGGTTTCATCAGGAAGAATTCCTATCTATCAATACATTTCCTTGGCTCTATAGTATGAACAATGCATCAAACTTACTATTAGAAGATGTAAAACACCAATTAAACACAGATTCCTATATACAACAGCGATTTCAAGAAGCTGTTGCAGAAGTACCAAGTCTACCAGGCGAGGACTACAAATCTGCCAGACAGCGGCAAATGTTCTATTTATTTTTAACACGTTTCCTACCATTTCTACTGGATCGTAAAGATCGAATGAGTATGAATGTTGGCTTTGAAGTACGAGTACCGTTTTGTGATTACAGACTTGTCGAATATTTATGGAACGTACCATTCCATATAAAAAGCATTGATAACATCGAAAAAGGGATTTTACGAAGAGCATTTAAAGATATTTTACCTGATGATGTTCGAAATAGAAGAAAGAGTGCCTATCCTACTTCACAAGATCCAAATTATTTACAAATGATTCGTAACTTAACACTTGAAATGTTATCTGATCATAATGCACCTATCTTTAGTCTCGTTGATAAAACAAAATTACGAACCATTGCCGAAGGAAAAAGTTTTCATATTGATGAACTTCAAGTTAGAAGTATCATGGAATATATGCTTCAAGTAAATGAATGGCTAAAGATATACCATATTAAACTATAAAAAGAATGACAATCATTATATATAGCTAGACTTAAAACACTTAAAACAAAGGAAGCAAGCGAATACAGGTAACATTTTATTCTGTATAGCAGTGACTTATATGTCGAAAAATGAAAATAGCTTTATATAAATCCTACTTTCACCTCAATATCAGCCCCTCCTAAGATTGTAAAGAATCAAAAAAATCTAGGCGGGGGCTTACAGTTCATAAAATCCATAGCCCCTCATCCTACTATTTAGTAATAAGAGAGATAGTAATACTTATCCTTATAAGGAAATATTTTAATAATCAACATATTCTTACAAATACAATCTACCCGCCCACATCCACAGTCCAACCTATAATTGCAGCACTATTTGTTTCTTTCCAAGCATTCATCTTTTCCAGTATATATCTAACATTAAGCAACGAATGATATAAGAAATGTTCCTCTTTAAACATTCGTTCGCCACATGCGATGATTTTATCTGTTGCTACCACAATATGATTTGTTCCTTTCTGTAATTCACGAACACCTGATGTAAAGCAAGGCGTTGCTGCTGCAAAAACATTTCGTCTACCAATTCGCTCATAAAACCGTTGCTCATTTAAACGGCCCTGTTTACATTGTTGTAACTCTGGATGGAATAAATAAATGAAGCACTCTCCTACCGACAACCAATACACGAGCTGATCTTTCCGAAGACAAATGAGACAATCTGTTTTCCCTCGCATCTTCTCACTTTCTTCAATAAATGTTTCATCTGTAAATAGAGATAATAAATACATATGTGTATGATGAAAAACTAAATGGTTTGGATATGAAAATAGTTGTAGTAATTTCTCTTTTCTTTCACAAATTATATTTATAATAAACTGCGCTCTTTCAATTGTATGCTCTGCATCAAAAATCATCACAAATTCCCATGTACCATGTGGATCACACCAAGCAAGGACAGCTTCCTCATTTTCAACTGCACTTCCCTCTGAATTCCCGCCATATAATCCGATAGAAAGAGGACCTAGCTCTTCAACATGAATTTCATTTAAATACGCTTTTTTATCACTAATCCATTTAAAGGTATGTACAGCCTTCATCCCCATCCCTCGTTTCATTGTGATTATAAGATAAGCTTATATTATCTACTAAAAAAAAGATACTTTTCCAAAGAAAAATTTCACAAATAGAACTATATATATCTTTACAAACGATTATATCGTATAATACGATATAAAAAAGGAGTTGTAATTATGCTAATAAATAAACATTGGGAAACAATTTATTTTTATCTTCGTCATGAATATGAAGAAAATTTAACTCACCAAGCTATTCGTATTTTACAAATGATTTCTCGACAAGAAGCACAAACCATTAGTACTATCGCAGCAAAACTACATCTCTCACATAACACGGCTTCTGAACATATTAAACGATTAATTCAAAAAGAGTTTGTAATAAAGGAGCGTAGTCAACAAGATGAACGAGTTGTAATTGTAAAGCTAACAGAAAAAGGACAGCAAGCATTAGCTACACACACACTGCTCGATGAGACAAAACTAAAAAAAGTAGAAGAGAAATTATCTGAAGAAGAAAAAAAGCTGATTCAATCTGCATTCGAATTATTAGCAAAGGAGGCATATGATGTCTTTTCTCATTAAAGTAATCGTCTCTGCACTTATTATTGGAGGCGTTACAGAGATTGCCAAGCACTATAGTACACTTGGCGGCTTCATTGCCGCACTTCCGTTAATTAGTTTGCTTAGTTTATTTTGGATTTCTGTTGAGGGAGGTTCTAGGGAAAAATTAAGTGATTTTGCACTTGGCGTGTTATATGGATTTCCTGCATCAGCCTTGCTATTATTCATTGTATATTTAGGGCTTCGCAACTCATTTTCACTTAGCACTTCTATTCTATTCGGTATAGGAGTATGGGGAATATTATTAGCTTGTCAGAGGTTTTTTCAAACTTAAGGGGGGCGTTATTTTGATTACACAAGTAGATGTTTTCGGAAAAAAAGTTGAAGTGCTAATTACAGGAGAAGGTACGCAAACTGTTGTGATTCAAACCGGTATGTTTTGCTCCTTTTATAATTGGATTGAAGTTGCAAATGAACTTTCTCCATACTACAAAGTTGTTTTGTTTCATCGTCCTGGCTACGGAGCAAGTGAATTAAGTGAGGAAGAGCGGACAACTGAGCAAACCGCTTATGAATTACGAGAATTGCTACGTGTTTTACACATTCAACAACCAATTATTTTAGTCGGCCATTCTTATGGCGGCTTATGCGTACAACATTTTACTATGCTCTATCCAGAACAAGTTACTTCACTTGTTCTCGTAGATTCAACCTCTATGAATCTGCACCGCTTAGATGAACTCGACTTACCTACATTAGATGAGACAGATTCAGATGAAAAATGGATTGAAAAATGTTTATACTATGCCGATTTAGACACCGCTCAATTACAACAGGAAGTATTCCCAAAACTAACAACCGCACAAACTACATTACTTGCTGAAATACAAAAGCTATTGTTATCTTTTCCAATCTCTCCAGCCCTTTATAAAGCCGTTTCTTCGGAAATCATTCATTGGAAAGATTGTGCTCAAAAGATGAAGAATATGCAACCATTCCCTAACATACCATTAATAATTATTGAAAGAGATGCCCATCATTCTATCCAACAAGCTATTCAAGATGGTATTCCTTATGAAGAAGCGGTAGCCCTAGAAACTGTGTGGCAAGAACTTATTCATGAACAAACTACACTTTCAAAACAAAGCCAACTTATTACTGCTGCTAAATCTGGGCACTCCATTGAGAGAGACCGACCAGACATTATAATAGAAGCAATAAAAAATCTACATAACTTGTAAAAAGAAGAGGAAAGCAATAGAATCACTGCTTTCCTCTTCTTTTTATTCAAAGTTTTCTTCTAACTCTTCTACATCATAAAACAAGTTCCCAGTACTTACATGAATAGGACCGTTTGCGACATCAACACGTAATACCCACGCCCATGGCACAGATAATCTTTCATGCAATGCCCGCCAGAAAGCCATTGATTTTCTTTCATATTCTTCAAATTCTTCTAGCATCTCTTTATAGGAGGCACCGTCTAATTGAATATTAGCTTCCATTAAACGTGAAAAGGCATAATGTTTTAGTTCTAGTTCTGCAGCAATTTCCATTTCTTCAGGTGTTGCCATACCAATAATCGTTCCGTCAGGTGGTAAAATCTCATATACATTATGAACTTCCACAACTTCTTCTGGCATGGATGAAAATCGATTGTTTTTCTCGAACATATGAACAGCCTCCTTTTATTAAAAGCTTTTATATTCCAGCCATTTATTTCTATGGCTGCTGTATAATCTCCTGCTCTTTTCGTTAATCTTCACACATTCTTTACAAAGTCTTCTTTCCAAATTTGATTTACTTGAACAAGTTGATTTTCTGTAAATGTCAGTTTATATATGTCAGGCATTTGTAACCCCTTCCAAAATAAAAAATCATATTTGGAATCGAAATAATTCATGATAAGGACCATAATATTTCCATGTGTTCCTATAACAATATTTTTTCCTTTATATTTCTCCAAGATTCTCATTATACAAGAAACCCCGCGCTCCTGAGCAATAATGTTCGATTCTCCACCTTCTATATGAAACAAAGGATTTTCCCATACTTTTGTAATAGCTTGCTCAAAATCTTGAACAGGCTCCAAGCTTAATAAACGCTCTCTTACATCTTCCTCTAATTCAATTGGTAATTGAAAATGTTTGGCAACCCCTTCTACTGTTTGAATAGCTCTCTTATATGGACTAGCAATTACAACATCTATAGATTCATTTTTCAATACTTCTGTCACTCTCTCTGCGGCTTGCCAACCTTCCTCAGATAACGGTCTTTCCCTCTCATCGGGTGTATATGTAGAATGCGCGTGCCGTACAAAATAAATAGTAGTCATTCCCCTGTCCCCTTTACCTTATTTATTATGGATCCATTTTGATTTTTCAACATATAAGTCGCTGCTAGGCAGAATACAACATGACCTGTACTCGCTTGCTCCCTTTGTTTTAAAGCAGGAAAAGGCCCTGAACACCTCTATGCACGGCCAGATGCTCTCGTCCCCCCTAAAAGAAAAGGGGTTTTTATGTCATTTTTTAACTTGTATATATAGGTTTAATTATCAAGTAATATCATACTTTACTTAGCAAAAAGCATGATGTTTGATTGAAACACCATGCCCTTTCTGTTTACATAATAAAATTATGAACTTTTAATTATTCTAAAAAATGCTGCGGATAATAGATTTTGTAAAAATTATTTTCCGTGATGTAACATGAAATCACTTACTTCTTCTTCAATATGGTTTAGCTTCGCAATTCCTTTTTTCCATTTCCGAATATAATGTGTTACGCCTATAATGAAAGAAACAAAAAGAGAAGAAAGAATAACTCCATATACAACACTAACCGTACTCATTCCGACACTTCCTTGTAATTGGATTATGATATTAGTATACTCCTTTTTTTCTCCAAATGTAGGAAGTTCATATTTTTGTAACAATGACTGTTCATTTTTAAGACATAGACACTCCCTCTTGATGGCTAATATCCTTCCATTGCCTCGTTCCAAAGAAAACAACAACAAACAGCCCAATTGTTGATATAAAAATAACAATGTATGCTGGTATATAGTCTAAAAGCACACCATACAAAAGCGTTCCAAGTGGGACAATTGCTGTTGCAATCGTTTCAATTAACCCAAATACACGTCCTAAATATTCAGGTGCTGTCGTTTTTTGAACATATACTTGCATTGGAACATTAATTGCGATTAAATTCACCCCAAAAAGAATCATAAGGGTAATGTAATATATGAAAATCATTGTATTAGATAATGAAAGAAACATTGGCAATCCAATGCAAAACAATAAGGCTGATAATATAAAAAGGTTCCTGCGAATCGTCTGAAACTTATTTGTTGTCTCTGCTCGAACGGATAAAAGAATAGAAGCAATTAGCATTCCAACCGCAAACATTCCTTCTATGATTCCAAATTGCTGAGAGGAAAGTGCTAATTTTTGAACAATAATATACGGAAGTGAGACCGTAACTGCACAAAAAAAGAAATTAATCCAAAGTGAAAGTTTCAACATCGAAAATATATCACTTTGCTCTTTCACATATATAAAACCTTCTTTTATGCTCGTTAAAAAATGACCCTTCTCTTCTTTTTTATTTGCTTTATACAAATCAAAAACCATAAATACTTCTACAATTGCCGCAAGAGCAAATGTAATACCATTCAGTAAAAAAAAGAATTTTATAGAAAATAAGCCGTATACAAGACCACCAATAACCGGTCCTAAAATGGTTGCAAGCGATGTAGCTGTTTGATTTAATGAATTTGCTTTTTGAATACGTGTTGTATCAACTAGAGATGGAATTGACGATGTTAAAGCGATAGAGAAAAAACTTGCACATATCGATAACAGTGCTGCGGATACATAGATGAAGATTAATGAAAGTTCAAATGAAGTTGAAAGTAAAAACATGGTGAACATAATAAGAGCACTTAATATATCAGCTCCAACAGCAAGCTTCTTTCGGCTAACTCGGTCTGCTGCTGCCCCGGCAATTGGCCCACAAATTAAACGCGGAACAGCACCACAAACAAGTGTAATCGCAAATCCCATACCAGACCCTGTCGTTTTTAAAACATATAGCCCCATTGCGAACGTATAAATATTTGCTCCAAGCATTGATGATAATTTTCCAATCATCATCAAAACAATATTTCGCTTTGCAATTTTCAATCGTGTATCATCTTGATTTTTTAATACACCCTCCATACACTCACTCTCCCCTTAAAAGTTAAATTGTGTTAAACTTATTATATAATTAATTTTCAAAATTTAGCAATAAAAAGTTTAATCACATTTAACTTTTATATAAAAGGAGGAGTTCTATGACTACTCTCGGAGAAAAAATACGGACATTACGAAAAGAAAAGAAACTCACCCAATCTGAACTTGCTGGGACAGAACTAACAAAAAGCATGCTCAGTCAAATTGAAAATGGTAAAGCAACTCCTTCTATGAAAACGTTGCATTATCTCGCTGACAAACTCGGCTGCGATGCAAGCTTTTTGTTAGAAGAAGACGCGAATGAACTTGCTACTCTTGTACAAGAGATGGAACAACATATACAAGATTTGCGTTTTAAAGAGGTATATGAAATCCTTCATCCTATTGTGCATGATGCACTACCGTCTACATTGAACACTGCACGTTTATATAAACAATATGCAAAAGTAAAAACTTATACTGGAAACTACGATGTACAAACGTATATCGAGAAAGCCATCATCATTTTTGAAAAATATGCTTTATATCGGGAAAGTACCGAAACAAAACTTATCTCCTACTACTCATTGTTTCGACAAAAACAATATAATGAATGCTTACAATTGATTCATTCTATTCGTGACGAATATAATGGAAAACATTTAGAAATGGATTTAATTATGCAAATTGAGCTTTTTTGGTATGAAGCTATTCTTTTATTAGCACTTGGGAATTATGAGGAATGTAAAGCTATCCTTTTACAAACACTTCATTTTTCTAAAAAAAATCAGGTGTACTATAAAATGGATGAGTTTTATCGTATTTTATCTTTTCAAGCTATATTTGTTAAAGATACAGAAGGATATTTACACAATTTAGAGAAATCAAAGCAATTTGCCATCTTTACAGAAAATAATTTGTCATTAACCACCCTTCATCTATTAGAAGGTTATTTTCATAATACAATCACGAAACAATATGAAATAGCACTTTCTCATGTTGAAACATATGGAAGAGAGCTTATTATAAAGCTAGAGCCCGAAAAAAACGGCTTCTATTATCTTGAAAAAGGAAAAGCATTATATGGTTTAGGCCGTTATCACGAAG
The DNA here is from genome assembly GCF_044543425.1 of Bacillus sp. NPDC077411. Taxonomy (NCBI): domain Bacteria; kingdom Bacillati; phylum Bacillota; class Bacilli; order Caryophanales; family Bacillaceae; genus Bacillus; species Bacillus sp. NPDC077411. The sequence goes on from NZ_JBITWA010000013.1 coordinate 79,378, forward strand.
CATTACATGAGCTCAACCAAGTGACAATCCCTACTTATACGCATCATCCAATAGACCTAGCGTTACTGACTACAGCTGGCTCTTTTCGTGCATTATGCTATATGCACCTGGAAAATACAGAACAAGCACTGTATGAAGCAAAACAAGCACACAATGCTATGCGAGATTACCATGCTCCGATGTTCTCTTCTTTCACTGAAGAAACATTACAAATGATTCAAAAACTGTGAACTCTCTACTAATTGGTATATTATCCCTTGTTTTTAGGGAAAATAATAGTACAAGAAAACTTCCATCTTGATGATTTACCAATCGGATATAGAGAGGAGTTTGAAAATGAACATTCAAAGAGCAAAAGAAATTTCAGAATCAATGGAACAAACAAATGTAACATTTCAAGGCATGTCTGTTATGATTCAACATGTCGATGAAACAAATGAAACTGCGCGCATATACGAGGCAACAAATCCAAATCGTGAACTTACCGTTCCCATTAACAGCTTAGAGGAAATATGAAAACTCCCACTTCATTTTATTTTGAAGTGGGAGTTCTTTTATCACTTGCAGGCAATTCCCCCGCTTAAGAAACTGTCTTATTGCCTATGTAAACACAAAAAGTGACATAAAAACCCCTTTCTTTTTAGGATGGACAAGAACATCTGGCCGCGCCTAGAAGCGGTCAGGGCCTTTTCCTGCCACATGCGATGTTTAAAACAAAGAGAGAAAATAGCGGTCATGTTGTATTCTGCATGGTAGCGACTTATATATCGGGAAATTAAAATGGACTTATATGCTTCTCTTTCTTATTTAATATTACACTTACTACGGTAAATGAAATTAGTATTTAATTTAGACAAAAATGACACACTATTCAGATTTCGTGATAAACTAAAAAGAAAAAATTTATAGTAAGGGGGAAACACAATGAACAAAGCTCCATACTATGCCGTCATTTTCACTTCTCAACTATCATCTGAAACTGACGATTACGAAATCGTAGCAGATGAAATGGTAAAACTAGCAGCGCAGCAACCCGGATTTATCGATGTTGAAAGCGTTCGTAATGAAGCTGGATTTGGTATTACTATTTCATATTGGGAATCGCTTGAAGCAATCAAGCAGTGGAAAGAACACGCCTCCCATACCATCGCCAGAAAAAGAGGAAGAGAACAATGGTATGAACAGTTTCATACAAGAATTTGTCTCGTTGAAAGAGAGTATCGTATTGCAAAAGGAGAGTCTTAATCTATGAAACAGAAAACTGCTCTTCTTCTTCTACATGAAATATACGGAATCAATCAACATATGGAACATGTCATTCATACACTTTCCTCTGCGACTATAGACGTTATTTGTCCGAATTTATTACAGCGCTCCTCTCCCTTTCATTACGATAAGGAATCAGAAGCATATTTACATTTTATGAAGAACGTTGGATTTCAACAGGGAAAACAACAAATTGAAGATATGCTCGCTGAACTCCGAAATAACTATACGTATGTAGGAGTTCTCGGATTTAGCGTTGGCGCAACAATTGCTTGGTTATGTAGTGAAGATTCTAGAATTGATTTTGTTATTGGTTGCTATGGTTCACGCATTCGTGATTACACAAATATTGTACCGAAATGCAAGGCGCTTTTATTATTCCCAGCAAACGAAACTAGTTTTTCAGTTTCTACTTTGATTGAGAGTTTACAAAGTAAAGGCCATCCCCTTCTAAATATAAAACAGTTTAACGGAGAGCATGGATTTCTTGATCCATTTTCTACAACATACAACGAGGAAGCTGCGAATCAAGGGTATGAGATGATACGTTCTTTTCTTCAAAACATAACAGAGAAGTAGCACCTACTCCTCTGTTATGTTTATTTTAACCCCACGTTTTTTGAAGTTCATATACCTTCCATTTATAGTTCATAAATGTGTAGTATTCTTGAATTACAACATATTCCTTCGTATCCGTTTTAACAACATAAGTATGATCACCTTTATATATAACGCTCTTTACGTTTTTACTTTCAAATTCATCTTTTAATTCTTTTTCTTGCAAAATCCCTTCTGCATGAACACGATTTAAAACATTGTAGGGTGAAAAAACAGAGATTCCAAGCAGAATCAAAATTGTTACAACACTAGTAATACAAATTATTTTAAACTTTTTCATTTTTGCCCTTTCAACATAAAATAGTTTTTATCTATCGTTATCTTCCCCTTCATCCGTGCGTTCTTCCCTATCTTCCTGCTCTTTATGAAACTCCACACGCGATTGTGCGCTAATGGAATCAAATGGCGTGTAGTAAATTTGAGGTGTCACTTTTTGAACACGCATTTTATATACAGTAAATCCTATTACAACACAGAGAAAAAGCATAAACATAACAACTCCGCTTGCTAAAATAAGCATGGCATCCTCCCTTAGTAATCGTTATACTACAAAGTTCGATATAATATGAAATACTCCTCTTTGTGAACTACATCGCCATTAAAATGGTGAGCTTCAAGTTCTACGCTACGAACTGTTGTCCGTTAAACGTATACACATTTGGCGTGTCCAACACCACTACTGATTGAACATTTAGCTCTTTCAGATACCTTTTACAGATGTTAATGGCTCCATTTACATCTGCATTGATAACCGTTTTACATTCTTCGCAAACATAAAGACCTCTATGTCTACGATTACCTTTTTTTGCATGTTCCTTTGAAGGAATGGGTTTACAGATTGAGCAAACCTGAGAAGTATAATCTTCTTTGATTATTTGAACAGCTATTCCTTTTTCTTCTGCTTTATAAGTAATCATTTGAACCATTTTCAAAAATGGAAGAGCATGAAATTTTTGATTGTTCTTCTTCCCTAAGTTAGCTTTTTCGCGAATCCCTGAAATATCGCCGATCACAATGGTCTCGACTCCTTGTTGTACTGCTATGTCAATTACTCTCTTTGTCATACAATGCAAGATATGAAACGTCTGAGCTCTCTTTTTCTTATATAACTGAAGGACTCTCTTAGATTTTTTCGGATATTCGATTCCTTTAACTGATTGTTGAGCGTCTGAAATAGCTTGATAATGAGCTATTTTCTTATGAAAATACCGTTCAACAGACAGCCATTGGCGACCAGAAATGATGTGTGAATGTCCTCGATAATCATAACAAGTAAGGGCATTCGCGACCCCGATATCTATCGCCATACATTTATCACTTTTTTCGTAAACCGAACAATTTGGATATTCTTGAGCTAGTATAATCTTGTACTCTCCATCAGATATGAGCTTCACTTCCACGGTTTTAATAACACCTAGTTTGATATGAGTAGGAACGGGAATATAGATAAACTTCTTTTTAATGTTATACTTTTCTTTTAAATAAGCCTTTTGTTGTGCTGGGATCGAGAGCCGAAGATTTTTCCCATCTAGACAAAACCCATTATTCAAAAACTTGACATTCACGTTTTTTTGCTTAAAGCGTGGAGGCTTTGGGCTTTCAATCCCTCCTGACTTTTTTAATTCAAAAAACGATACCCACGCTTCTTGAAGAACTTTTAAAACTTCCTGTGCTGACTGCGAGGGCAAATTTTTGTACCAAAAATGTTTTTTTAGTCTCTTTTTCTGATCATACCAATCAGGAAAAGGAGCATTAGACTCCTTATTCCAGTTCATTTTTTCATAGTTTGCGACATTCCATAACTTTCTTGCTGCATACCCCAACTGAATTAAAATCCGATCTACTTCGTTATTCGGCTTGAATATAAAATAAGATGCACGAATCACATGACTCACCCACCTTTCGATTGTTTTGCAATATACTTTTTAATCGCTTCTTCGTTTATAGAACCAACCGTTTCAATATAGAACCTACGATTCTATAAATTCAATTTCCATGATTCCCCTTTAACTTTAGGGAATTCCAAAAACAATTTTCGCCCTGAGATTCCTTTTAACATTTTAACAATATAAGAGGGAGCCACTTTAGGATGGGTTGAAGCAAATACATGAACATGGTCTTGTTCGCCAACCTCCATCATGACGACTTCAAACCCTTTTTCATTGACAAATTCCTGAAAAAGCTCCTTCAGATACTGTTCAATTTTTCCTGTTAGCAGCTTTCTTCGATATTTGACCGACCAAACGATATGATAGTTAACGTTATAAACACAAGTTCTCGCATGTTTAAGATTTGAATTATTTTCCATACATATAGCATAAAATAATTTCTAAATATTATCAATAATTCAAATCATCAAGTATAGTACATATAGTGTGTAGATAACACAAAGAAGGCAGTCATTCATCTCCCCATTGAAATGCGGAGATGAATGACCGCTTTATCCTAAAAACTGAAACCTCTATTAAAGAGAAGGTTCTCTATTAAACTGAAAAAAAGAAACGCAACAAAAACACCACAATGACTCCCGTTAATACAGCCCCAAGTAAACTCCGTGTGAAAATCGCAACAAGAAACGTTGGAATAGCTGCTATTACATAATCTATTTTTATCGTTTCATGCATAAATAACGTTTGTGCCAACAATGCTGCTAATATTGCAATTGGAATATGACCCAGCCATTTCAATCCCCATTCTGGAATTTCTACTTTACTTAATACAAGTAGTGGTACGACTCTCGGAAGAAATGTGACAATTGCAGATCCGAGCACAACAAGTAACAAATCCCATCTTACTTCCATTTTTCAATCACCATCCCAATTGTTGCTGCTGCAAGTGTGGCAATAATAACAGCTACGCTATTTGATGCAAAGAAATGAGCACCATATGCAATGATCATTGATGCAATTGCAACACAAAGATGAACAAATAGCTCCGGACGACTGCTCACAAGTTGTAAAACAAACAAGCCGATGAACATCGCTGGAATTGCATAATCCATCCCGTATGTATGCGGATCTGGTATCCAGTCTCCCAAAATACCACCAATGATATTTGCTGCTACCCAATTTATATAACCTGTCATATTTAAACCGAGCATCCATTTTTCACTTACATATTGTTTTCCTGTTACATGCTGGGCTGCAACACCAAATGTTTCATCTGTAAGTTGCGAACCAATCACTATGTTTTTCCAAACCGATACTTTTTTTAAATAGGGAGCTAATGCTGCGCTCATTAAAAAATGTCTTAAATTCACAAAAAAAACTGTAAAAATAATAGTAGAAGCTGGTGCACCTGCTACAAACATTCCAGCCATAATAAACTGCGCTGAACCTGCATAAATCAGCAACGAAATAAGCGCAATTTCTGTTAATGAAAATCCAGCTGTTTTTTCAATAACACCTGATGCTACTCCGATACTTAAATAACCAAGAACTGTCGGCAAACAGTCTTTCACGCCTTGCATAAACGTGTCATCTTGCGCCTGCAAAACTGTTGCTCGCTCCACCTCAATCCCTCCTTCAAAATCGCATCCTTCCACTTCCCGGCACCTATCTAGATTTACTAATCCTTAACACTGACTTTAGTCGTTATAATTATACCTACTAATATAAAAAAAGAACCTAACACAGTCAAGAACATTCTGAATATTCAACAAAATGAGGCGGCTTTTATAGTCTTAATCCATTTTAATCTTTCGATATATAAGTCGCTACTATGCAGAATACACCATGTAATTCGCACTTGCTTTCTCCTTTTGTTTTAAACCTTGCATGTGGTAGGAAAAAGCACTGACCGTTTCTATGCGCGGCCAGAGGCTCTCGTCCCTGCTAAAAAGACAGAGGTTTTTAGCTTATATATAAAGATTGTCCCATTTTCATATACTAACAGCCCTTCTTAATTTGCAGCATCGTATTCCCATTCTTTTGAAACTCATATGGGACCTGTACTTCTTCTACTTCGCATCCGTTGTTTCGTAAATTTCCTATAAGCTCGTCTAAAAACTCATATCGTTCACCCTTTAAATCGATACATGGGAAAATTCTAATTTCTTGTTTCGCAACGCGGAGCAATTCTGTAATCGTATCAACATGGAACTTATAATCGAAGCGATCACCATACATAAATAGAAAATGTGCTGATAAAACTATATCAAATTCTTCATCTTGAAAAGGCAAATTAGGTAACGTAGCATACACATACTTCTCTTGATTATGTTTCATGTCCGTTCTGCAAACTTGAAGTGCTTCTAAACGGTGCTTCCGTAAATCTTCTACACTAGAAAAATAATTCCATATGTAATTGTCTTTTGCTTTTTCCATATGTTCCATCGTATGTATTACATCTTGTAATCCTTTTTCATATAAAGCTTCCCCATCAAATTGATATACAACATCACAAGCTGTTACATCTCCGCCTTTTGCATTTGCGACTGCAGTAAATGAACAAGCACCAGCTGGGCAATCTAGTATTTTCTTATTTTGTATGTCCTCATCACATAATTGGAACATATCACAATACTCTTCAAACGTACGGCCAATAAATACAACTCTTTCAATATCTAATTTCATTTTCTTCACTCCCCTTCCTTATTTTAACATAAGAAAAACTATAATAATATTACATTCAATTCCAAATAACCCCTGAAATTATTTAATATAAATTTGACACATTCTACTTTCGTATTAAGATTAATATATATGGAGGGGAATTTATATGGAATATAATATTTTAAAAGTTATTGCACTAGCAGAAAAACTAAAATATGAAATGCGGCACAGTTGGCTTTCTAACGGCCGTCAAGAGAGTGTAGCAGAGCATACATGGCGTATGTCACTCATGGCTATCCTCGTTCATCCTTATTTAGATAAAAAAGTGAATATCGAAAAGTTACTTAAGATGGTAATTATCCACGATTTAGTCGAAGCTGAAGCTGGTGATATCCCTGCATTCGATACAATGAATAGTGAAGAATTACAACGAAAAAAACAAGAAAACGAACAACAAGCAATCCTAAATATTAAACATACATTGTCAGGTCCACTTGGGGAAGAATTATATGAACTATGGATGGAGTTTGAAGAAAAAGAAACTTATGAAGCAAAAGTAGCAAATGCTTTAGATAAGCTAGAAGTAAAAATCCAACATAATGAAGCAGACATCGATACGTGGCTTCCTATTGAACATAAAATGACATTCCAAGTTGCCCAGCATACAGATTTTGATTCATTCTTATCAAAGTTACAAAAGATTATTGAGAAAGAAGGAGAACAAAAATTAATTGCTGCTGGGATCGATGTTGAGGCTTGTAAGCAGTAATATTCTAAATACAATTTGAAAAACTGACATAAAACCCCTTTTTTAATGATGAGACCGGAGCATCTGGCTGTGCATAGAAGCGGTCAGGGCCTTTTCCTGCCACATGCAAGGTTTAAAACAAAGGGAGAAAGCAAATAGCTATCATGTTTTATTCTGCACGGCAGTGACTTATAAAGAAAAGCGGAAGTGGCTCGCTCAGAACAAGAGGGGGATGGAGCTTCTGACATAGAGGCGCTTTTTGCCTCGGCGGAAGACGCGAAGCCACCGACTGTTCTAGCCGCTGGAGCTGGATCATAAAGAAAAGCGGAGCCGACTGTTTAGACCCGCTGTCTAAGAACCTTTCACATAGAAGGTGTTTTTTACCTTCTCGTGTGGAAGGTTCTTAGACATGGAGGCTTAGGAGGCAGAGCTAGACAAAGATGTTAAAAAATTAAAATAGATTTATATAATTCATGATTGAAAGTTACTACTAATTATATAGAAGAAACCGCATGAAAAATTCCCATCTGGTTTCTTCTATATTACTATTCTCTTCTTTCATTATGAGGTCCCGCCACATGACAACGAACCTTGTGGTAAAAGTGTTAGAAAGCGCTTACTATACTCAAACGCCATCAGAAGGCCTTATTCTACATACCGACTTAGGCACACAATATACAAGTCAAGAATTTCAAACCCTACTTACGAATTATAAAATAAAGCCCTCTTTCAGTAAGAAAGGCTGCCCGTATGATAACGCTTGTACCGAATCATTTCATGCAAATTTAAAGAAAGAAAAAGTATATCGTACAAAATATGCCACATTTGAACAAGCAAACGTAGCACTATTTCAATACATTGAGGGATGGTATAACCGCAAGAGAATTCATAGTAGTATTGGTTATAAAACTCCCCAAGCAATAGAAGATCTAGCTAAAAAAGTAGCATAGATTTAATTTTCTTGTGTCCAAAATATTGACTCAAATCCACTTATTTAATTTTTTGAACCTAACACTTTAAAATCATAAGCATGAATTGATTTCCCTCCCTGGACAGAGTTAATGATTTCTTCCATACCTATAACTTCACTTTCTTTAATTTTCTTACCATTTTTTAAAGAATAAATTTCTATATAATATTTATCTTTTCGATTTTCATCATACCGTAAGACATGTAATTGATCGCCCTTGAAGAAAGTTTGCTCATTGTATCTAACACCATCTGTTACATGATAGTCAATCTTAAATTTAGTATTTACTGTATTTGTCTGTGTATTAAACGTAATAACATTACCTAATCCATTTATAAAATATAATTCATTGTTATAAAAATACGCGGAATTATATTTTGTAAATGGTATTGAAGCTGTAGTGTTCTCTTCGGAAGACAACAAAATTAATTCTTGTTTTAATGTCGTTTTATCGATACGCAACAAATAAACTTTTCCTTTAATCGTATTATCATTTTCAACTAAAACCGTATAGTAATAATTTGAATCACTTAAAATAGAAGAATAACTAGAATATGACATAATTTTATCTAAACTAATTTCTGTAACATCTTCAAGTTTCATCTTTAGATCATTAAATACTAATTTTTTTAGACTATATTCTTTTTTGTCTATATCTTGAGTTATGACTAAAATAGTTTCTTCATCCACTCCAGAGCTCATAAGATAATGTGGAATATTTCCTTTATGAATGCCTTTTTTATTACCATATACAACGTTTGAATCATATCCTCCGGTATCAGGATTACTACCAGAATTATAGATATTTACAAACAAGTCGCTGTTCTTTAAATATGCTCTGTAATCTCCTGTATGTTGGTATTTCATCTTAAACTCTTTAAAGTTCTCCCCTACAAATTTAAGCTTATCCTTACTTTCTAATAAAAGTTCTTTTTTATTTTCTGATACTCCTATACCACCAAGCTCTAAACCATTCATTTTATAACCACTTGCTTCCCCATTCTTATTAATAAACACTGCATAACTAATACCCTTACCATCCATGTCTTGATCAGCTGTAGAAGAAAGGTATATCACAGCGTGTTTATCCTTCAAAAAATCTTTTTTTTGAACATCTTCCTCAGATATCCAATCCACATTTGAGTTACTGAAAAAGAAGAAATAGACTAATACTGTAATCACAATTACACCTAAAATAACAAATAGTAGTTTTTTCATCATGATATATTCCTTTCTTACAAGAAGAAGTGCAACAAATGTATTCGTTGCACTTCTTTCTATTAAATATGTCGAACTACTGATGTTTGTTTCGCATCACGAACATCTCGTGGATATACGCCAGCGCCACCATCTTTGTCTAAATCTAAACCACCATTAAGCTTATAAGCTGACCAGATAAGTTTTGAACAATTTTTGTCTCCATAATGAGTGGTAGTTCTATTCGTAGCGAAATTATAAGAATATCCGTCTTTACCTACACGATCTTTCGCCCACCATGCAGCATCATTTTTGTTTTGCCAAGTAGTATTTACAGATTTGACAACAGCGTCGCCTTTATCGACTTTGCGAGCTGTTGTACTAAGTGTACGTACTCCGTCACCTGGAACTGATTCTACTATTGTATTTGAACTATAGTACATACCAACATGTCCATGATTCAAATATGCAGTATATGAAGCAGTATAAAAGAAATCGCCCATATTGCTATTACCTACAGATACTGTACCTCCTCCTCCTCCTAACGTATTTACTTTTTTACTTGCTTCTTTTTTACTTTGAGCTTCATCTGCTTTGAGTTCTTTATAAATCTGTTCAGAAATTGCCTCTTTCGTATTTCCTGTATTCTTTGCCATTTCATTAATACTTGATATTAATTCCGATGTACTCAAATCTGGTTGCATTTTCTTAATTTCATTCAAATAAGGTAAATCATCACTTCCTGCAAAAGTAGCAGTAGGTACAACCACAGCTGAAGTCATTAAACCCATTGTTAATGCTAATGCATGTAATTTTTTCATATTACACCCCTCTATTTTTAAATAATTAATAAAAATTACAAAATTTCCAAATTTTTGATATATTCGGAACATACCTCTAATCATATCTTACAAATAATGTATATGTAAATACATTTCAGATTTTTTTATTTTTAGTATATAGATTGAAAGGTTCTGGTGCAAAGTTTGAAAAAAGCATAAACAGGTTGGTAAATGAGGAGCAATGTTTAGGAAATAGCTAGTAATTGTTGAAATTTATTGTACGTTGAAAAGGCGGAGTCTCTTTGAAGACTTCGCCTTTATTTATATACGGGTCCCACCCCATCACTATCAAGCTAACAAAACAAAATACTCCTAAAATGAAAAAATACGCTGACTTCTCAAAGTAATTAACTGTAGTGAAAGAAAATTTTTATTTTTGGGGTACATTAAAACTTTAGCTTGATGGGCATGTATGGTGATCACTACAAGGAATATATAGTACAACCCCAATGCTTAGTACTTGTTTTTCTTTTACCTTTCCATCCCATTCTTTGTAGCTCTTTTGCTATCAACATATTAAAAAAACCATGACCAACTAAGGCTACTGATTTATGTTTTCGAGCATAATCAATCAATAATTGAGATGCTTTCTTAGCCCTCCGTTTAGCATTATTTAATGACTCACATTCATTTGAATAACCACAAAACCATAAACATCTTAAAATCACGGCCCAATTACTTGGTTTTAATTTTAAATCCAATAATTTTCTTGAAAGAGCAGGTAACTCAGTTTCACGAAACAGAGACACAGATATTGCCTTCAATTTGGGATTTAATAACTTTGCTGACTCGACAGACCTTTTTAAATCACTTGTAATAACAATATTTGCTGACGATATTTTTTTAAGTGTTTCTGAAGGATAAGAAGGTTCTTCAAAAACCCCATTATAATCATACTTTTCAACCCAATTTTTAAATTCTTTGCAGGTTATTCTATTATTTTCAGTAAATTTTGATTTACCATGTCTAATCAATAAAATGTCCATAATAATTCTCCTATACAAATTATGTATCGTAAAAAGCCCTTAGATTTATTGAATATAAGAGCTTTTAATTCAATAGAGTTTAAAATATCATCTTATACTTTTGCTAAATTTCACTTAATGATATGTCCAGCATGTGTAAGACCTTCTCCAAATCCATACAGTCATGCCCAGTAAGCTAAGAAATTCATTGTTCCCCAAAATGAAAAAATGAGCTAAAATTCCATAAACAACTATGAGAGATAAAACCTTCATTTTGGGAATTCTTCAAAATATTAGTTTGATAGGCATAGTTAAAAAGGTTATACCTGTTTCATAACTATCATTATGAATATGGTAATAACACAAAATAAAAAACCGATATTTTCACTTGCAGGGGTCCCGCCAAATTTTGTACGCTAAGATATTTTCGAGAAATTAAAACCCTGATTTCTCTATACTAGGCAAAAGAATCAGGGTTTCTATATAGCCTTATTGTTTAACAATTCCTCTATCTCCAAATAATGTCATATTAAACTAACGTCTCCGACAGCTTATGCCGTTTTTTTTGCAAACCCGATCAATTTTCAAAAGCATTTCCAGAAGAACCATCTGAAGGTTGCGAAGTTCTTTGTCAGAGAGCATATGGGCTTTGTTTGTTTTCATATGGCCTCCTGTTTTAAACGGTTAACTAACTCCAAATTTTTTCTATTTTGACGACATGCTCAACGCCACGAAAAAATAAGTTTATTTTCTGTTCCTGAAAGCAGCCTTTGTATATTTTCCATATGCCTGAAAATAACCATAAACGCCATTAGGCACGCAAATATATAAAAATATAAGGTATTCTCAAAAACAGGAATAAATGAAATAGCCGCAACAAGCATTGTAGCACATATTGTACCTAAAGAAACATAACGGGTTAAAGCTACTATTATCACAAAAAAGCCAAGACATAAAAGAGCCATAACCCAGTCAACCATAAACAGCACAGCCACTGCTGTAAGTGCTCCCTTGCCCCCTTTAAACCCAAAATATACCGGCCAATTATGCCCTATAACCGCTCCTGCGCCTGCTGCTAAAAGGCTTACGCAATCTTTAGCCTCTCCCGAATAAAAGTAAACGCTAAGGAACAATCCTATAAAACAGGCAATTATCCCTTTTAATATATCTCCCGCAAGAACAAACACCGCAGCAGATTTCCCAAGTATCCTCAGAGTATTGGTAAGCCCGGCGTTTTTGCTTCCATGGCTTCTTATGTCCTTGCCGTATATTTTCCCTGCAATCACCGCTGTATTCAGGCTGCCTAAAAGGTAGCCCAAAGCTAAGGCCACAAAAATCTTTAAAATATCAATCATCACTCTTCTCCCTTTAATTTATTCTAATTTTCTTTTACTTCTCTATCAATACAGGGTTTTAGCATTGTCTTCCTCCAGAAAATTTCCCAATAAACTTCTACCTTTTTTATTCATGTTAAAAGGGCATCTACCATATTTATTCTATTGCATTGAACAATATCCTTTTCCACAAAACTGACCTTTAGTTTAAGTACAATTCTTTACAATCTCACTTCTGTATTAACATAAATCCCCAATTCCTCCCTATGAAGAAAGAACCGAAAACGAACGTTTAAGGAACTTCATTGAGTTCTAATAAAACTAACTGAAATACGGTCAAAAATCAGTACCAAAAACAAAGTCCCATATCAAATGCAAAATATCGTTTATGGAACCTTCTTAACGTACGGTGAAACCAAGTTTTTTGCCTTAAAAATTCCTTAGCGTACGAAATTCGCGTTTTGTTGACGGGGCCCTAGAACAAATTGATGAAACAACTCTTTATCCTCTGGAAAAGATAAGTGGATTCCTTCTATTTCACTCAAACTTTTCCAGCTAATTTCATGAATTAAACCGTCCGGGTCACATATTTCTGCTTTTCCGCCAATCACTTCTACTTCATAGTACACAATATGAACGTTATACCCATTGCTGTCACCAATTTTTTCATGTACCTTTTGAATGATTCGTACATCATATCCCGTTTCTTCTTTTACTTCACGTATACAACACTGTTCAAATGTTTCATTTTCAAATTTTCCACCAGATGGAACGGACCATTTTAATTCCTCCTCTTTTACATCTGGTCGTCCTTGTAGTACCATTAATAAATTTCCATCTTTGTTTATACATAATGCTGCTGCACCTTGAAAAATCTCCATTTTTTCTCCCTCCTCTTAAAACAAAACCATATTCCCTGTTCGTTTTGCATGCTTTTCTGCCTTTCGAACGAGCAAATAAGATATGACCACCAACAAGGCTAACATACTAAATAACAAGCATAAGTCTGGGAATAGATCTATAACACTCTCTCCCTCCATCAATAGCGAGCGAAATATTTGCAGCACATATGTTAATGGAAACAACGCTGCCATTATTTTTCCCCATAGAGGTAACACAACAACAGGAATACGTACACCAGCAAAAAATTGCATCGGTTCTTCTAAAATTGTAAAGAGAATGCTCGCATCTCTTGAAAATAAAAAGATAGTGTTCAAGACTCCTCCCCATACAACTGCTGAAATACATAACACAATAAAAGCAAATGCAATATTTTCAACTGGTGGTGCCTTCACATCATCAAGAAATAAGACAATGAGTATAGAGAAAACGGTAAACATCCATACACCTTCTATTAAATTTGCTCCCGCCCGGCAATACATCATCCATACGCGTGATACAGGTGTTAAAAAAATGAGCTCTAATGTTCCATTTTGACGTTCCCATGACATTTGCCATGCTGATTGAACAAGACTCCAAAAGAAAACATAGCCGATATAACCTGTAATGAGAAAAAAGCTAATTTGCTTTGGATCCATCCATTTTGCCAGTGGGCTACTATTTGATGTATCAAATGGTTTCACCGAAAAATAAGCAGTCGCAAATAATAATACAGGCCAAATGAATAAAGAAAAGTAGACCATTTTACTATGAAAATGATTACGGTGGTTCTTCTTCCATTCTGCAAAAAACATATTCACGCACTCACCCCATTTGCAATTTGCAAGATTGCATCCTCTAACCTCGCTTTATGTGTTTCTAATTGTAGTATGCTAATTTGATGTTTTGCTAATAACGATAAAACTACCGTGGTCATATCAAAAGATGCTGTTAGTTCATAGCGCAATCCATCTCCCATATGTTCCTTTACAAACTTTATTTCTCTTTTTCCGAAAGAGCGCTCCAATTGTTCCGTTAATTCATTTGATAACACAGAAATCACAATTTCTAAATGATGCTCACGTACAATAGATTGTATAATATCTTGAGGAGTTCCTTCATACAGAAGACTTCCTTTTTCAATAATATAAAGACGATCGCAAAGCTCTTCTACTTCTTCAAGATAGTGACTTGTTAATAAAATTCCTTTATTCTGTTCTTTCGCTAATTTATATACCATTTCTCGTAATTTTTTTGCTACTGGTGCATCTAATCCTAATGTCGGCTCATCAAGAAATAAATAATCAGGATCATTGATGAGTCCTCTTGCAATTTGTAAACGCTGTTTCATTCCCTTTGAATATCGTTCAACAGGTGTATTAGCAGCTTCTTCTAACTCCACTTGCTTCAAAAGAAAATGAATGCGTTCTTCTAATTCTGCTCCTTTTAAACCATATAGACTTCCAAAATACTGAAGGTTTTCTTTCCCTGTTAAGCGCCAATAAAGCATACGCTCCCCACCAGCAATCATATTAATTTTTTTCTTCACAAGAATATCCTGCTTTGTACTATCTGTTCCATCAATTTCAATCACACCTGAAGTCGGTTCAAGAAGCGTAGCTAACATTTTAATAGTTGTTGTTTTCCCAGCACCATTCACACCTAACAAACCGACAATTTCTCCTTTCTCAATCGTTAAATCTAACCCGTTCACTGCCTCAATTATTTTTCTTTTTTTGCGAAAAAAACCTATTTTTTCTTTTAATTCATAGCGTTTCACAAGTTGTTTCGCCCGTATCATCCAAATCTCCCCTATGCAAAATGTTTTTCAATAACATACTTTTCCATTCGTTTTATGGCCATTACACCAATTACAAAATAAACAACTCCTAATCCCAATAACCATATAAGATCAGATTGTATAGCAGTTACATTCCCGCCCTCGATCATGCATAATCGAAATGCTGATAAGCCATGTGATAATGGCATGAGCAAACTTATAGTCTGTAAAACCGCAGGAAGATAGCCTATCGGAAAAAATACTCCGCTAACAAGACTCATAAAAATAAATAATGTATTTTGCGTTAAATATGTATCTCGAAAATAAAGCATGAAAGCTCCAAGCACTAATGCTTGTGCAAAAATTGAAAAAAAGAAAATAAGTAATAGCAGTGACACAGCAGCGATATTCATTTCACGAAATTGTAATCCAAACAACAAACCAAACATAAAAATCGCAATAAATTCAATTCCAACTCGAAGCATTCCTTGTGCAGCTGCTCCTAAAAAATATCCTTGCCGAGATGATGGAGTTAACAACAGTACATCTAACGTTCCTTCACGCAATTCTGTAATTAACGTTCGGCTCACAATCATTAATAAAGAAACAGCAAACGAATAAAAAACAGCACCTAGTATAACGTAGGAAAGATAATCATCTGTTTTTCCTAGTTTCATAAAGCTATCATTTAATTTTCCTTGGAACATAAAGTGATATGTTAAATAAGAAAACAACACAATATAAATACCACTTAAAATATGTCCTAGAAAAAATGCCCATGGATATGCTCTCCGCATCGTATAAAAATCACGACGAAATGTAGCCCAAAACGTTAGCCACACGTTTTTTCCTCCTCTGTTTTATGAAAGGCTGGAAAGTCCATAAATTGATCTAAATCCACTCGAATTTGTTCCAGCTTTTCACGATTTGTTTGATAAAATACGTAATATCCTTTTCGTTCTTTTTGTACTAGTTCAGTTGCTTCAAGTATTTTTAAATGATTTGAAACAGTCGATTTCGTAAGGTTGTACCTCTCTGTTAATTGCTGCGTACAAAACGATTGAAATGATAAATCTCGCAACATTTTTAAGCGTGTTTCATCTGATATCGCTTGTAAAATTTGCAATAAATCCTTTGGTACTTCATCTGGATAGGATGAAGCAATTTCGACTTCATAATACACTTTTATATGAGTAGAAATGAAGTTATCCATTAGCAAATGAGGTGCGATAAAAGTTGATGGATAAAACGTGATTGCAGATAAATCTACAAAACGATACTGCCATGTACGTGCTTTTAAAAATGTGATTTGCTCGCCTTCAATTAAAAATCTTGGATGTAACCTCTTAGAAAGCGATAATGGATTTTGTTTTATCATTTCTTTCAAATCATGTACGGATTGCTGAAGCCAAGGTTCAATTCGAAAAAGCTCCCTTGCAAAATAACATTGATGGTATTCGTATAAAAAATTACAAATCGTTTCTTTCTCTAAATCCGGAAAAAATCTTTGAAATACCTTTTCATCTGTAGCTCGTAACCTTTCAATCCCTTCTTCTACATACACTTCAACTGGAAACTCTGAACACCAGTCGATAAATCGAAACCAATCATCACTTTTTCTATTAATTTCATGCAGCAATTCCTTTTCGTTTTCATTCATCATACTCAATAGATTTTCTGCCCACGGTAGTCGCTTCACATGATGTGCTGGATTAGATAAAACGTGTAGACTCAATAACATTTCGCGAAATGGTGAATAAACAACTTTGACATGTCGTTCAAACCAAGATGTAACGTGTACCATATGGTCCCCTCTCTTTGATTCGGTATCTATCGAATCAGTTTTATAATTTTGCAAAATTATTCAGTATATTAGCAGTATAGGAATAAATCGTCAATCGAAAATTGGAAATATTTTTATTTTAAAAACAAAAAAAGACTTTAGCTTCCGCTAAAATCTTTTCCGGTGATTCTTTTATAATTTAAAACACATGGGAATTTCTCTTCATTTTTGTATGTATTTATGGTTTTTTACTGGATAATCAACACGCCTGGATCATTCCTTTTTCAGATTGGTTTATTCTTACTCTTCTTGTCCTTCAGATAAAAACTGATAGTCATATACTATATAATTAAACACATTTACAAACCCTAAACTCTCTGCAATCACAGTTGAAGGTGTGTTCTCTTCCATACAATCCCAATAAGGAGTTTTCCCATTAGCGAGACAATCCTGTACAAATGCATGTGCAACTTTCTGAGCTAATTTTTTCCCCCGATGCTCTTTCGTTGTTTCAATATCTACTGCATGTGTATTTTCACTAACAAATCCTGAAAAACAAATACTTACTACTTCATTTTTATACATAATTACATACCCAATGCCTTTTTCAAAGAAAGATTCTATAGAACTCCAAAATAATGAAAGTTTTGATACCAAAGAACTGTTTTTTAATCATGAAAAAAGCAAACCTGTGCGAACAGATTTGCTTTTTCTACATTATTTTTGGTTAAATCCCTTTTTAACCAAAAACTCTTTCATATGCAATCGCTTCTCCTGTGACATAAACGTGCTCATTGATCTTGTCCATGTCACATCCTTTTGATTTGTCAATCTTTCCTTATAATATTCATTAGTCGTATGATCATATTCATCTAGTAATTCGTTATATTTCTTCTCATCATATGTGTTTTCATGTAGGATAGCTTCAACTGGTAACCGAGGTTTTATCCCATGGCTTTCATCTGGTACACCAATAGTCATTCCAAAAACTGGATACACCTTATCTGGCAAGTGTAACAATTCACTTATTTGTTCTGGGTTATTACGAATTCCACCAATATAACAAATACCATATCCGAGAGATTCAGCGGCAAGCGCTAAATTTTGGGCAAAGAGGGAAGCATCTACCGTTGCCACAATGAAATTTTCTGTAGTATCAGATTTAATTTCTGCTCCATGCTTCTCGCATGCAACTTCTAACCGCTTTAAATCTGCACAACAAACAAAAAATGCCGCGCAACTTTTCACGTGACGATTTCCAGATAGCTCTGCTAGTTGTTCTTTCAAAGCTTCATCTGTTACATATACAACTGAATATGCTTGTACAAAATGTGATGATGCTGCATGCTGCGCAGCCCCAATCATTCTTTCGATTACATTCTTGGGAATTGGCTCTTTCTTATATTTCCGTACTGATACGTGTTGTTCCATTGTATGTATCATTTCATTCATAACATCCTACCCCCCTATAGTCTGAATACTCAATAATTACCACATTTTTCGTATACGGACAAACAATATGCTTAAAACACAATTTATGTCGTTTTTTCAACTTGTATATATATACATCCATTTTATTTTTTCGCCATAGAAGTCACTGTTATGCAGAACACAACATGACCACTACTTGCTTTCTCCCTTTGTTTTAAACTTCGCATGTGGCAGGAAAAGGCACTGACCGTTTCTATGCACGGCCAAATGCTCTCGTCCCTCCTCTAAAAAGAAAGGGGTTTTTATGTCGTTTTTTAACTTGTATATATAGTTAACTTAACCTTGCTTTTTATCTAGTTCAATATCACTTATCCATCTACTCTATATATTTTCTAAAGGCTAACTTATTTTTAATTATTAGCTGCTTATTTCCAATTGATGTTATAAACCCTAAGTCTTCAAATTTACTAAATTTACGACTAATTGTTTCCCGTGTCACCCCTATATAACTTGCAATTTCTTCCCGTGTTAACGGTAAATTTATAATTATTCCTTTATCAGTATCCTTACCATACTTTTCACAAAACTCTAGAATGATATAGGCAATTCTAACTTCTGGATCATTTGTTGCAAGATTATGAGCTAAATTTTCTGTATGCGCTAACCGTTTTGTAACGGTTTTTAACAGTTTTAATGCAATACCTGGATTTCGCTCTATTATACTATCCATATCATCTTTTTTTAACATACAAATTTTCGTATCTTCCATAGCATACGCACTAAAATTACTCTTCTCATCACAATTAAATATGTTTAATTCACAAAAACACTCACCGCTCGTTAAAATATGCAAGATTTGCTCTTTTCCTTGAGTGGTTAGTTTAGATAGCTTTACTTGTCCCTTATTAATAATAAATAATGTATCTGATTTCTCTCCTTCATGAATCAATGGTTGTCCCTTTTTAAATTGCTTATGTTTTGACATTGCAGCTATTTTTAAAATTTCCTCATCAGATAAAGATTTAAAAATTAGAACTTTTCTTGGACAAGGCTCTACTAAATTTTTATGATAACAATGTTCTTTCATATTACCTCACCTAACTTTACATATATTATATAAAATGAAATTTTAATCAGTGTCTTTTTATTATTAGCCCTCACCAATCGGGCTTTTATGGGCATTAATACGTAATAAAGTATCCTTATGATACCTAAATTATTATATCTCTTCCTAAAAGCTAAACCAGTGACCCAAATCACATCAAAAAATTCTTTTCATATAAAAAAGTAACGAGAAATTATATAATCTTCTCGTTACTTTTTCTTTTGCTATTCCTCTACCGGTGCAAAATGTTCAGTATCTTCTCCACATACTGGACACACCCAATCTTCTGGTAAATCTTCAAAACTTGTTCCTGGTTCTATATCTTCATCCGGGTCTCCAATTTCTGGATTATAAATATAGCCGCATGGTAAGCAAATATATTTTTTCATTATAATGTCCTCTTTCTATTATTATATTAAGATTTCAGTTTCTCTTTTACCTTGCTCATTATTTCACTTACATTCGTATTTTTCATATCAATCTCTTCTAATGATACCTGCTTTTCAATAGCAGACTTGTAAGGGATGGACGCAGCAACTCCTTCTAATGAGATGACACCTACTATTTTATGATCCTTGATAAATAACCTTGTATACTTCTCTTTACCATCTTCTTCAACGATAGTTGTATCACATTGTTTTTCATCAACGAATCCAATTGAGAATAAAGATACATCGAATGCATTAAAGATAGTAGTTGGAATTGCTTCTTTATAAATTGCAGGATTAGAAACCATATTACTTCCTGCAATTTTCCCTTGATCCATTGCTCGTCCCCATAGTCCGCCAATTTCACCGTTTACTTCTGCTACATCCCCAGCAGCATATACAGATTCCACATTCGTTTCCATCTTCTCATTGACAATAATACCTCTATTTACATGAATAGGAGTATTATTTACTAAAGAAATGTTAGGAGTGACCCCAATTGAATAAACAACACTATCACAATCTATTAGTTGTTCACCATTCACTTTCATTCCAGTTACTACTTCTTCTCCAAGAATAGAATCAATAGTCGTATTTAAATATACTTTTACTCCGGAACTTTCAATTTTTTGTTTTAATAAAAGAGAAACTTTTTCATCTAATTGTCTTCCCATTAGTGTAGCGGCAACTTCTACAATGGATACTTTTTTACCAGCTTTCATCATAGACCAAGCTGTTTCTAACCCTTGTACGCCTCCACCAATGTTTACAACATGCTTTTTATCTTCTAAACATGCTTTAAAGTTATCTGCTTCCTGCATGTCTCTAATAGTAAAGACATTTTTTTTATTTATTCCATCTACTGGTAGCCTTCTATTATTTGCACCCGTGCAAATTAATAATTTGTAATACGAAATTTTTTCATGATTTGATGTAACAATATTTTTCTGCTCCGTATCAATTTTTACTACCTTTGTATTTGTGAAAACTGATATATTATTATTTTGGTACCATTTTTCTTTTTTGATTAAAACTTTTTCACTGTGTAAATCTGAATATAGCTCTTTTGATAGTTTAATTCTGTTATAGGGTAAAGATGGTTCTTCACCAAAAATGAATATCTTTGAATCCTTGTCATGATCTCTAATTGTCTTTGCAGCATTTACAGCGGCTACTCCACTTCCGATAATAACAAAATTCTTTTCCATATTTTCACCTACGTTTTTCTATTAAATAGAACTTAATAATAAATCTGTAACAAATGTTGTTGCATGTTTAATTCGTTCTGTTTTCTCTTCATCCTTTGGAGAGAATCTTACACGAATAGGGAATTCAACATGAGTCATACCTGTAGACTTAATAACATTTGATGTACTTTGTACATTCATATTTGTTTCATTTAAGTAATCTTGTACTACCTCAATTGCTTCACCACTCCAACCGTATGATCCGAATGCAGCTGCTATTTTTCCTTCTAAATTCATTTCTTTCATTTCTTTTAAAATTTCTTCTAAATTTCCAATCATATCTGCGTATTTAGTTGACGATCCGATGAAGACTGCATCTGCTTCTTGAATACTTTCTAGAATTTCAGCTTTATCTGATTTATCAGCATTAAATACTGTTACTTCAATGTTATCTGCCTCGAATGTTTCTTTAATGATATTCGCGATTTTTTTCGTGTTATTTTTAATGGTTGTATATACAATAGTTACTTTTTTCCCTAGTGTTGTATCTCTACTCATTTCTGCATATAAATCAATATATTTTTGGACATCTTGGCGTAAAATGTACCCATGAGACGGAGCAATCATTTGAACATCTAAGCCTTTCAATGCTTCCATTAACGTTCTGACATATCTTCTATGCGGGTGAATAATCGCATTATAGTAGCCTATGAAATCTTCCGTAATATCTTCATTCGCTTCATCGTTAAAGAATTCATAATTCGCTACATGTGTACTGAAAATATCACATGGGAATAAAATTTTATCCTCTATGCAATATGTGATCATTGTTTCTTCTGTATGAAGATATGGAGTTTCTTTAAATTTCAACGTTTTCCCACCAATATCTAATGTGTCTCCATCTTTTACAACTAAAAAGTTTCTGTGATGCAATTTATACATTTCCTGCAACTCAGGTACTGCAATTTCTGTGCATACAATTGTAGCATTTGTAGCCCTTGATGCTAATGCTGCCAATCCACCTGAATGATCGGGTTCTGTATGATTCACTACGATATACTGAATTTCTTGCGGATCAATTAATTCACTTAAATATTCTACAAATTCTCTTCCAAACTCTATGTCAACTGTATCAATCACTGTTGGTTTTTCCGTTTTTAGAAGATATGCATTATAAGTTGTTCCTTTTGCTAAGATTAAACGGTGAAATGGAACTTCCCTATTATCAATTTTCCCTACCCAATATATATCTTCAGTTAGCTTAATTTCTCTATTCATATTTTTTAATTCCTCCTCATTTTTATCTCTTAACAACAATTGTATTATAAAAATTTTCCTGAAATAAAAAGAGGACTTGAATCACATTTTGCAAAAACCAATAAAAAAAATACTTTAGTAAATGAAAATTTTTCTTTACTAAAGTATTTTTTATGACATATTTACTTTGTAGCTACAAGAACTAAAGCTGGCCCATTCGGTAAATACGCCTCTTTTTTAAAATTACCGAAAGTTTCTACAGTACGAAAACCACATTCTTTTAACATAGGCAGTAGTTGTTTTTTCGTAATAGGATATAACAGAATACTATTTGATAGTTCTTTATCATCCACATTCAATGTTGCAGTAAATAATACTTTTTCTCCTTCTAGCGTATAATTACGCTTAAACGAGAAATGTTTCTTCTTCAGTACCGGAAATTTGAAATTATTTTCAGCTAATACTTTTTCATAATTTACAATTTGAATAATTAGTTTTCCGTTTGCTTTTAATTTTTCATAAGATCCACAGATAAAATTAAAGATTTCTTTCGAATTATCCAAATGAACAAGTGTATTTCCAATACAATAAATACCATCAAATACTCCAGGCACATTTTCAATTTGTTGCATTCCAAATGTATTTACACTAAATATCCCTTCGTAAACTGCAGCTTTCTCCCGAATTTTTGCAGCCAGCGTCTTCTCTGGTTCCATCGCAGTAACAGCAAACCCCTTTTCAACTAGTGCTTGGGATACATTACCTGTTCCTGCGCCCACATCCAATATAGAGCTACCTTTTTGTAAATAAGAGACTATAAAATTCATTTGTTTCTCATTTGCAGGAAAAATTTCATCATAATATGGCGTTAACGTTTGATAGAAAGTCATTATTTATACAGTCCTTTCAGAATCTATATATATATCCATTTTAATTTTTCGACATTTTTGTCTAGCTCCAGCGGCTTCCGCTTTTCTTTATAAGTCGCCGTTACGCAAAATACAACATGACTGCTACTTGCTTTCTCCTTTTGTTTTAAACCTGGCATGTGGTAGGAAAAGGCCCTGACCGTTTCTATGCATGGCCAGATGCTCTCGCCTACCTAAAAAAAGAGGGCTTTTATGTCGATTTTTTAATTTGTATTTATATATTTGAGTCAGTTTCCTTATCAAAATATTACTAAACACTCACAAACTTACTGTAATAATTATTACAGTAATGCTCTGGCTAACAATACTACTGAAACAAAAAAGTAAATAGAATTTATACTCTCTAAAATACCCACTTGTAGAATCGAAATATTTCTACCATAAAGGAATATAGATCGTATCAAACTTGGTATAAAGGCAATGGTAAACCACGGTGATACAATTAAAGTCGCAATCACAAGTAAAGAATGATACCCCCATGAAACAAAGCGATACGTTGGATTCTTTTTCTCACGAATCATCGTCTTCACATAAAACGTACTTCCCATAAAATATAAAAATGATATAGTTGCAACAACCCATATCTTCTCATCAACTGTTTTCATTGTGAAATAATAACTAATTATTCCCCCTATACAAAACAAAATAATAGCACACATGTCATTTAGTAAAGCTCGTTCGTTTTTTTGGCGAGAAAAGTAAATATTTATGAAAAAACATGGGAGCATAATAATGGAAAAGAACACAATACGCCATTCATATATAAGAGCAATGATCGCACACACACAAGCCACACTAAAATAAATAAAGAAAGAATGTAAATAATACTTCTTTCGTGGTTGTTTTACGTACATTAATAACGGATACGTAGCTAAGTACACAAACAACCATGCCAAAAAGAGCGGTATATGATACCATGTCCCTTTACCAATTAAAACACCCAGTACAAATGGAATAAGCAGCATTCCCCATGCCCCATGCTGCTTTGGAATAATTAACTTCATTCTTTTAACACCCTCACCCAAAGTCTTTTATCAACAATGTCATTTTTATACGTTTTGTTTCTGTTTTCGTAATGCTTTTGGGATGTATACACAGAAAGGTTCACTTTCCATGTAATCTCCAGTCATGGCAAAAGCTCTAGAGCGAGATCCTCCGCAAACATATCGGAACTCACAAACCCCACACTTTCCTTTATACTTGTCTGGGTTACGCAAGTCTTGGAAGATGGGAGAGTTTCGATAAATATCAGCTAGTGGTGTTGTTCGAACATTCCCGGCTTTGATAGGTAATAACCCACTTGGATATACATCTCCAATATGAGAGATAAATACAAAACCGTTTCCATCATTTACCCCTTTTGGAGCACGTCCAAGTCCATCAATCTGCCCCGTCATTCCATTCATCAATACATGCTGATATTGAATAGCCTGATCTGTTGTTTTATTCTCTCTCATTTTTTGTTGAATAACAACACGTCTGTAGTGCTGAGCAGCCGTTGTTTTAATATCAAAAGAAACCTTTTTACTTAATTGATATAGCCATTGGAATACTCTTTCATGCCCGGCTGGTGAAATCATATCTGTTTCCTTGCCGCGCCCCGTTGGAACTAAGAAAAATACACTCCAAAGCACACACTCTAATTCCTCTACTAATTTCGCCATATCTTCAAGTACATTCACATTATAATTAGAAACAACAGTATTAATTTGAATAGGAATTTCCAATTCATGCAAATAACGAATCGCATTCATTGTTAATTCAAATGACCCCTCTGTCCCCCTAAAATGATCATGTATTTCAGCTGTTGGCCCATCTAAACTAAATGCCCATCTAGCAAGCCCTACTTCTTTTGCTTTTTGAATTGTTTCTTTCGTAACGTTTGGAGTAGCACTTGGTGTCATAGATACCCGAACACCTTTTTTTATCGCATAATCCGCAATATCATATACATCCGGACGCATTAACGGATCACCGCCGGTAAAAACAAGCATCGGATTATCCATTTCATATATATCATCAATTAGTTTTTTACCTTCTTCAAATGTTAGCTCAAGAGGATGACGATGATACTGAGCTTCCGCGCGACAATGAAGACATTTTAATTGGCATGCTCTTGTCAACTCCCATATTACAATAAATGGATTTTTGTTAAAATCACGATTAATCAAGATTAAACCCTCCTATCGACTTATATCCTCATTGTAAAGTTATATAAGAATTCATGTTGTGAGATACATCACGCATGAAACTTTAATCAGCCCTTACCAATCAAGCTTTTACATGTGGTTTATCCCCCACCTAACTTCTTAAGAAAAGCGGAAGTGGCTCGTCCAGAATGTGAGAGGGATGGAGCTTCTGACGTAGAGGTGTTTTTTACCTCGTAGGAAGAAGCGAAGCCACCGAACATTCTAGCCACTGGAGCTGGACAATGCTTTCGCCAAATTTTGAGGTGGGAGTATTACTGCCCACAAATAGCGAGATAAAAATGGACCTACACCTCGCTGCCTTTCTTTGTTTTCAAACTTTGTGCGTGGCAGGAAAAGGCCCTGACCGCTACTATACATAACCAGTCCCTCTCGACCACTTAAAAAAATGCTTTTCTATCGGTTTTTCATAGAGTGACTGAGTAGGTACAAAATTTCTTTTTATCACGGCCTCTTGTACTTCTTTTTACGCAACGTACTCCCCTAACGTTCCCTAGTTTTTCCTTCAAATTTTCAAAAATCACACGTGTGATTTTCCTCACTTCTTATTCATTCTCTTTATGTTACATTGTTTTTGAGAATTAATATCACTTATTTCCGAGGTGAGAGTGATGACAAAGATGATTGATTTTAGTCAAACCGTTTGCGATTTGGCTAACAAATACCCTGAAATCATCCCTATCTTAAAAGAGCTAGGCTTTGAAGATATAACGAAACCCGGCATGCTGCACACGGTCGGCCGTGTGATGACTATTCCAAATGGATGCCGGATGAAGGGAATTTCTTTCGATATCGTTAAAGAAACTTTTAAAAATAATGGATTTAACATGAAAGAATAGAGGAGGATCCTTATGAGTGAAATAATTAATAATCGTGAACAAGAAAGTATGAATCAATTTGAAAGACAGGCTATCTTAAAGGAAATTATTAAAAATCTTCATAATGGAAAAAGTGTGGAAGAAGTAAAGGCACAATTTGAAGAAGCAGTCGGGAATATTACCGTCGCGGAAATTTCAAAACTTGAACAGGCACTCATGGAAGAAGAAGGAATTCCAGTGGAAGAAGTACAACGTTTATGCTCGGTGCATACAGCTATTTTTAAGGGTTCCATTGAAGAAATCCATCGATCCGATAAACTCGAAGATCAAGCTGGGCATCCAGTTCATACATTTAAGCTTGAAAACAAAAAAATTGATAAGCTTGTTAACTTCAAACTTCAACTTCACTACGAACGTTTCGAGAAAGAAGATAGTGAAGAAAACGTTTATAAACTAATCGAAGATTTAAATCTGTTGCTAGATGTGGATAAACACTACAGCCGTAAAGAAAATCTGCTTTTCCCCTATTTAGAAAAATACGGAATTTACGGCCCAACACAAGTAATGTGGGGAATCGATGATGTCATTCGTAACGCCATTAAAGATGTAAAACAAGCATTAACAAACTATAACGGAGATAAAAAGACTGTCTTAGACGGCGTTTACTTTGTCATCCGTGAGGTAACTGAAATGATTTTTAAAGAGGAAAATATTTTGTTTCCAATGGCACTTCAAACTCTTACGGAAGATGAATGGGTTAAAATCGCTCATGAAAGTGATGAAATTGGCTATTGCTTAACAGGTCCTGCGAGTATATGGAAACCTGAAAGAAAAGCGGTGCAAGAGCAGGCTATGTCTGAAGGATTCATACGTTTAGAAACAGGTATACTATCTTTAAAACAACTAGATATGATGTTGAACCACTTGCCTGTGGATATTACGTACATTGATCAGAATGATGTTGTACGCTACTTCTCTCATGGAAAAGAGCGAATCTTTGCTCGCACAAAAGCGATAATCGGCAGAACAGTTCAAAACTGCCATCCTCCGAAAAGCGTTCATGTCGTTGAAAAGCTCTTGGAAGACTTTAAATCTGGAAACAAAGATTGTGAAGATTTCTGGATTAAGTTCAAAGATAAATATGTATACATTCGCTATTTCGCTATACGGAGTGAAGATGGAGAATACATGGGCACCCTTGAATTCACACAAAATATTAATCCGATTCAAGAAATCCAAGGAGAAAAACGTATTCTCTCATAAATTGAGATTGTTACAATTCCCTTGACCTTTCTTTAAAGAGGATGAACCCATTGCTAAACACCCGGTTCATCCTCTTTAAGAATAAAATGCCAATTCCCCTCTATTTTCTACTTCCTCATCTCTTTCTCTCTAAATATTTCAAGCTTTTCATACACATAAACGTACTCATTGATTCAGTCTGCGTTACATCCTTTTAATTTGTCACTCTTTCCTTTTTGTAAGATTTCTCATTATATTTGATTCATAATCCAATACTTCGTAATTGCTAAATACTCTCTCAGATTAGATTGAATTATGATAGGCTTTGGTGTTCTTGCAGACAATCCCTCTAACTGCAATCCCTGTTTTTCGGCAATTTTTTTTGCGCGGTACATATGAAAATCATTCGTCACAATGATTCCTTTCTTCTTATTTGTTGGAATAAGCAGTTTTGAAAATTTTATGTTCTCATCTGTATTCGTGGAACGATCTTCCATTGTAATTCGTTCTTCTTGAATTCCCTGCGCCACCAATCCGCGTTCCATCGCTAAAGCTTCGGAAATATCCTCTCTTTTTCCTTTACCACCAGACACAATAACAGTTGTTTGTGGATGTGTTTTTAAATATTCAGCTGCTTTATCAATACGATATTGCAAAGCATAAGAAGGTTCTGTTCCTTTCACACGAGCACCAAGTACAATCATATAATCCGCATCATCTGGTGCTTCCATGTGACCATGCTTGTAAATAATATATTGTAAAGTACTCATATAAACTGCTGCAATGATAATGAAAATAAAACAATACTTTTTGAATTTCTTTTTTTTTAACATCCCTATAAATTCTCCTATTTCACCATTTTTTTCATCATAATATCCTTCCAATTATTTGTATAGTTTTATTTTCCAATTCAAGATAGTTTATCCTTTAAAAGTAATATTTGTACGAATTCGTATAGAACAAGAAAAAATCCCCTTAACATATTAAGGGGACTTCATTATTATATATGTTTTTCTTCCAACACACGTATAGAAACTGGATGTGAATAATGATTCATCACAAATACGGCACATGCTGTTAATAGTTCCGCAACAGGCATTACAAGCCATATTCCATTTACACCAAATAATTTTGGCATCACCCACAGAAGAGGAATGATAAGTAACAACCCTCGACTTAAAATAATTAAAACAGATTTTTTTGTTCGTCGTACAGATTGGAAATATTCACCATATACAATGTTATAACCTAAAAATACGTATTGCATGAAGAATAAACTAATTCCTATAACCGTCATATTTAATAATTCTTCGGATTGAACGTCAAATAAGCCGACCAGATATTTCCCAAAGAATAAACCAATCAGTGTTGCGATAACACCAAGTGCAACAGCTGTTTTAACCGCAATCTGTAACCCTTGTTTTAATCTTTCCGTTAAGTTTGCACCATAATGGAAGCTTGCGATTGGTTGCAGTGCTGCCCCAACACCAAAGAATAAAAGTAATGTCATCGCATGAATACTATTTACTATAGCATACGATGCAACGCCTTGTTCACCAGCATATTGAATAAAAGTGATATTAAATCCAATCGTTACAATCGCTACTGTAACCTCTGTCGTGAAACTCGGAAAACCAATGACCATAATTTGCTTTACGGTTTCCCATTCTAAATGGAGCTTCGTCCATTTTAAAATACTGTTTTTTCTAAAGAAATGACTCAGTAGCACAAGAAAACCAATTGCTGCTGATAAAATTGTAGCAGATGCTGATCCTGTCACACCCCAGCCTAGAATGAAAATAAAAATATAATTAAATACAATGTTTAACACCGCTGTGACAATCAAACCTGCCATAGCCAAATTCGGATTTCCATCGTTTCGTATAAATGTACTCAAGACATTTTCTAACACATATATCATTCCAAAGGTGAATAATACGTGTAGATAATCTAACGAATACGGTAAAATTACATCATTTGCTCCAAATAAGTACGCTATATCTTCTATTTTCCATAAACAAATAATCATTAATATACCAACAATCGTAACCGCTACCGTCATAGATTGTGTGAAAATAGAACGTGCTCTCTCTATATTATTTTCTCCTAAAGCAATAGAATACATTGTAGCTCCGCCCATCCCAATCCATAGTGAGATGGAGAAAAAGATAGAAAATGCGGGAACAGCAACGTTTACTCCAGCCAATCCATTTGCTCCCACACCACGGCTGACCATAACCGCATCGATTATAATATTCACCGACATCAGTACCATTCCAAGTACAGCCGGAATTAAATAAGAAATAAATAGACTTTTCATCGGTTTTTCTCTTAAATGCTCAGTTGTTTCCATTACAAAATTCTCCTTTACGTCTCTCTGTTCATATTGTAAACCTTCAAGTTACTTGAAGGTCAAGAGAGAAGTAAAAAATATATAAATGAGAAGCCTTTCTATTTCACTTTTTCATCACAGGGATTTGTATTTCTGTCACTTGCTCCTCTTGATTATCCGTTACAGACAAATCAATTAAGGACAGTTCAATTGCGTCACCACATATTTCATATCTATCTTTCTCAATAGCTAGTAGCAGCCTCTTGTAAGTCTTACCAGTTTCTTCGTATGGTCCATGATGATACGCACACGCATATATTCCCTCTTCAATTACATGAGAAGTAGTAATTTGAAATGGCATGTAATCAAGAAGAATAAATACACGATTGTATGCTTGAAAATCATGTTGTAATAATGCATCTTTTGCTACAGTTACACCTATATCACCTGAAAATAAACTATCATCTACTTGTTTCATATTTTTTTGAAGTGAATGAATATAATATTCAAACATATCATCTGTTACATTTGGAGTAATAGGAAGAGCTGTAATGTTCCGCTTTGGTAATTCTTTAAAAAAGACCGTATAAGCATCTGTTTGTACAGCTTCTTTCATTAAATGAATTTTATGCTTTATTTTTGCTAACGTATATTCAATTTCCCTTTGTTTTTTCAGTAACATCTCTTCCTGTTTCTCCAATAAATCCAGCGCAAACGCTGGTGTTCTTTCATCTATATATCGTTTAATTTCTTTTAGCGGTATATTTAACTGTCGTAAAAACTTAATCGTATCCAACATTGAAAATTGATCGATTGTATAGTAGCGATAATTTGTTTGCGAATCAACAATTGCTGGATGAAAGATTCCCTTTTCATCATAATACCGCAATGTCGATTCAGGGATATTATGCATTTTCGCCATTTCTCCAATTGTAAACCGTTGATTTAATAACATATTTACTTCTCCGTTCTTTTTATTTACCCATCCGTTTCCTTTATTATACAAGTGCAGGAACTGTATTATAAATAACAAAATCTCCAATACTAATTTCTTTTAAGCAATCGTAAATCTCATTACCATGTAACTACAATAAATGATGAGCAGAAATACAAGAAAAGATCATTTATAAGGGCTAATGTAGCTGTACTGTTATAAAAAATTATTAAAGATGTGTCATGAATGGAAAAGACATCTTTTTAAAGCAGATGATTACATGCCATGATGAAACATGTGTCTTGAAAAATAGACAGGCGAGCCTCTATGTCCCGGCTCGCCTGCCCATTTTTATCTAATACGCTCCATTGCCTCTTTCACTGTTGTTACAACAAACGTAATTTCTTCACTAGAAATTACAAGCGGCGGCGCTAACGTTAAAACGTTATTATAACCGGCTGTCGTCATACCGTTGCGTCCAATAAGTAATCCTTTTTCTTTACAAGCATTCACAACACTTGCAATTTTGTCCCCATCAATTGGTTCTTTTGTCGCTTTATCGTTTACAAGTTCAATTCCCACGAGTAATCCCTTTCCGCGAATATCTCCTACATATGGATGATCACCAATTGCCTCTTTTAATTGTTTCAATAGAAGAGATCCCATCTGAGCAGAACGATCAATCAAGCCTTCGTCCTCCATAATTTCTAAATTTTTAAGTGCTAATGCACAAGCGGCTGGATTTCCACCAAATGTATTAATATGCCGGAAAAATTCGTATTCTCCCGCCCCTTGAAACGCCTCATAAATTTCTTTTTTCACTGCCGTTACGGACAATGGTAAATATCCACTTGTAATTCCCTTTGCCGTCGTAATAATATCTGGCTTTACATCATAATGCATAAATCCAAATGGTTTTCCTGTACGTCCAAAACCACAAATGACCTCATCGCTAATAAGAAGTGCACCATGCTTTTTGCACGTTTCATGAACAGCTTTCATATAATTTTGCGGCGGCATTAAAATACCTCCGCCCGTAATAATTGGCTCCATAATAAATGCAGCTATCGTTTCGCTTAATTCCCACGTCATTACGCGATCAATTTCTTTTACACACTCCACATCATAAATATCCTCCACATCAATTCCAGGCATACGATAACAGTCTGGCGGTGTAACATGTAAGAAACCTGCAGCTAACGGCTCATATTGATATTTCCGCTGTGCTTGGCCTGTTGCTGCCATCGCCGCCATCGTATTTCCATGATAACCACGGTAGCGTGCCATAACTTTAAAACGATGCGGTTCTCCTTTAAATGCATAATATTGGCGAGCAATTTTAAATGCTGTCTCATTAGCCTCTGATCCACTGTTAGAGAAGAAAATAACGTATTCTCCTCCAAGCCACTCATTTAATTTTTCTGCTAATTGAATTGCCGGCTCATGTGATTGTGACATCGGAAAATAAGAAAGCTTTTTCAGCTGTTCATGTGCAGCATCAGCTAGTTCTTTTCTTCCATAACCACTATTCACACACCAAAGACCGCTCATTCCATCTAAATAGCGCTTTCCTTCACTATCCTCCACCCAACAGCCCTCTGCCTTTGTTCCAATCATTGTACTGCTCGGACTATACGGACGCATTCCATGCCATACATATTTTTCATCTTTTGCTAATAATTCTCCAATTTGCCTCGTTTTCACTATATATTCCACCTTCCATTACAACTTTTTATCTCTATAGCTGCTCGGTGCCTCATAAATAGTTGAAACTTTTTTCTCACTAAACTTTCATTCCACAAAAATAATATAAATCCTACTGTATAAACAAAAAAATCTACAATAAAAATGGATAAATTTAATTGAGAAAACAAATAAAAACAGAAGTGCCTTCCCTTAGCCAGAAAGCACTTTGTTTCTTAATGTGCCGATACGTCACTAATACCATGTCCTGTATTCGACTTTACAAGTATTTCATCAAATTTCGCCACATCTTCTTTCTTACTTGAGAAAATCGTTCCTAAATATGCCGCTAAAAATCCAAGTGGAATAGAAATGATTCCTGGCGTTGTATATGGAAATAAGGGATCCCCCACAAAAATCGCTTTTCCAGCCACTGGATTCCATACATTCGGACTCATTGCAACGAGGAGAATTGCGGAAGTTAAGCCAACAAGCATACCACAAACAGCACCCGTCGTATTAAAACGCTTCCAGTATATCGTAAATAAAATAACTGGTAAGTTCGCGCTTGCCGCAACAGCAAATGCAAGCGATACAAGGAACGCTACATTTAACGTTTGTGCAAATAACGCTAAAATAATAGAAAATACTGCAACTCCCACTGAAGCGTAGCGTGCCATTTTTACTTGTTCTTTTTCTGTTGCTTTTCCACGGCGTAAAATTTCATTATAAAAATCGTGAGCAAACGCCGATGCTGCTGTTAAAACAAGTCCTGCTACTACAGCTAAAATTGTCGCAAAGGCTACTGCCGAAACGAAAGCAAATAAAAGATTTCCACCTAACGCTTCTGCTAACATTGGTGCCGCCATATTACCAGCTGCATTCGCTTTCACAATTGCTCCATTCCCAACAAATGCTGCTGCACCAAATCCTAAGAAAATTGTCATAATATAAAAAGCTCCGATTAGCCACGTGGCATATACAACAGATTGACGGGCTGTTTTCGCATCACGCACTGTAAAGAAACGAACGAGAATATGCGGCAACCCTGCTGTACCAAGAACAAGTCCTAAATTTAGCGAAATTGTATCTAAACCATCTTTATACTTTACACCAGGATTTAAAAATGCTTCTTTCAATGGTGTCGCTGTCTTCATTTGTGCAAACATTTCTGTAATACTAAAGTTAAACTTTGAAAACACAATAACAGAAATAATAAAAGTACCGGCCATTAATAATACCGCTTTAACAATTTGCACCCAGCTCGTTGCTGTCATTCCTCCAAAAATAACATATACAGTCATCAATGTCCCAACAATGAGTACAGCCGCACTGTATTCGATTCCTAATAATAATTTAATAAGTGCTCCTGCTCCGACTAACTGTGCAATCATATAAAAAATTGAAATTGTCATCGTATTAAGAGCTGCTACTCCGCGTACTTTTCTTGCATCAAAACGCGCTGCAATCATATCTGCTAATGTAAATTTCCCGAGGTTTCGAAGCGGCTCTGCAACAAGATATAATACAACTAAATAGGCAACAAGAAAACCAATGCTATAAAAAAATCCATCAAACCCTGTTAATGCTATTGCTCCGGCAATTCCAAGAAAAGAAGCAGCGGACATGTAATCGCCCGCAATCGCCAAACCGTTTTGCCATCCTGTTAACCCACCGCCTGCTGTATAAAAATCACTTGCATTTTTTGTTTTTTTCGATGCATAATACGTAATAACAAGCGTTCCAAGAACAATGACTAAAAATAAAGTAAAAGCTGTTGTATTCAATATTTATCCCCTCTCTTTATCCAAGTTTTCAAGAATTTGATTCGATAATCGATCAAATGATTCTGCTTTTTTACTGTAAATCATGCACAATGTCCATGTCATAATGAACTGAGCAAATGCAAATACCCATGCCCATGTAATATCACCAAACGCCGATGTATTGAGCACCTTTGAATACGATGTTAAAATAGGCAAAGCAATAAAAAAACTGAAAAAGAAAATGCTCATCGGTACAATAAATTTTTTCTTTGCTTGTAACAAATTTTGAAATTCGGTAGACTGCACTACGTTCGAGTAATTGATTTCACCATTCAATTTACGCGCAGATGTTTCTTGTTTCATTTCATACCTACTCCTTTCTTTTCAATTGAAATCTCTAAAAACTTCCTTTCATAATTCAAAACACTAAATTTTATAAATATTCAGAAACTTAAGTTTATTTTAGACAATCTATTTTTGTAAGCAAAGATTTTTCGATAGACAAATTTTGTCATTTTTCTCCAATTTTCTAATATATTTTATTAAAATAAAAAGCAGTGCTTATCGCACCGCTTTTTCACCTTCTAAATTACGAGCTGTTTCACTTGTTTCGACATCTTTTACTTCTTTATATGTTTTAAACAGAAAATCGTAAAATAGATTCGATACTCCAAACCAATAATTCTCATTTTTATAATGATGGAGTGTATGCTGCTTCTTTAGCCACCTTCCGTACGGAGTTAATGGACGGATTGGCCGGTGAGCAATGTAATGTTTCCATTCATATACTAATAGCATAAAGATCATTCCAATTCCAAATGATAATGTCAGTGTAAGGTTAGAAGTAATACCATATACAATACATAAATAGATTGCAAATCCAGGAAGACTATACCACACAGGTAAAAACAGTAGCTTTAAATCATTCGGGTATACATGATGGTCATAATGAAGACGTTTTAACATTTTTAATAAAAATGGATTCTTTGGCGGTTTTAAATGGAATAAAAAACGATGTGTTACATATTCGTTAATTGTATAAAAGATAATACCTGCAATAACTGCAATAGCTGCAATCCATGTAAACAATTTCATGTTCAAAAACACGATAAAAGCAATTAAAACTCCAATCATAATGACAATATCGTGCTGAAGAAAATACTCTTTTATTACCCGTTTCATCCCCATTCCCCTCTCTCTTTTAGAAAGCGACCGTAACGCATTGTTATGGCCGCCTTTTTATTTCTATTCTATTCCCATCACAAATTTGCTTGTTCCCCCATTTGGATAGAAAGTATTGCTCGAACTGAATATATTCTGTTTTGGAATAATATGTTCCACTGCAAAAACTGTCACTTCTCCTCGTTGTACTTCTCCAATAATCAACCCTAATATTTCATGATTTACAGCAAATGTCGGTTGTTTTGTTTGAAGTAGTCGTTCAGCTATTTGAAGAACAGCCTCGTATAATGAATTTCTGTCTGTTACTTCTTTACGTATTTTTGCTGCTAATGTAATAATAATTTCCTTTTCATTTACGGTGGTTCGATACATAGAAATCTCCCCTTCAATCTTATATAAACAATTATAAAACTTTATATACAAAATGAATAGAAAAAGCAATATTTACATTCCGTAAAATAATTTGTACTTCCATTACACCAAACCAAAAACCAAGGCTTAACGGATTAAAAAACATGCCATGAAGAATTAATGAAATCCCCCTACCACTTCTTACCTTATATATTCGATATTTGAATATAAAATTCCTTGTTTTACATTTTGAAATCCACGATAAAAATACACATATTTAAAATATCCTTTTTTATCCACAAACATACAAAAACTGTCTGAACTGACAACGTTCATTTTTAATTTTTCAAGATATAGCTTGCTGCTATGCAGAACAAAACATGTCCTGCTCTCACCTCCTAAAAAAGTTTTTATGTTGGTTTCTTAATTGGTATTCATGTAGTGCGAAAGATTATTTAAAAATACAAAAAATAAAACCGCTTACTTGACTAAAATCTCCCATCACATGTATATTTAAGTTATTATTTAGCAGAATATTCGAATTTCAATTTTATGAATTTGTAAATATTTTAGATACCATTCACTAAATGAGAAAGTAATCATATTTAGGGGGCATTGTAGTATGCAAGGTAAAGTAAAATGGTTTAATAGCGAAAAAGGTTTTGGATTTATCGAAATTGAAGGTGCTGACGATGTGTTCGTACACTTCACTGCAATTCAAGGCGAAGGCTACAAATCTTTAGAAGAAGGTCAAGAAGTTTCTTTCGAAATCGTTGAAGGAAATCGCGGACCTCAAGCTACTAACGTAGTAAAACTTTAATTTGATACATGACAGGAGGTTATCTACTGATAACCTCCTTTGTTATTCTTCTGCATATTTCTTTTCCACAGAGCAAAAACTATGTGAAATGAGAAAATAAGGAGGAGAAAACAATGGGTTCACCTGTAAACGATTTTGAAGAAGTAAAATTCCGCGTAGAAACTGCGCAAAAGATGGTTGGTTCTGCGACAGTCACAATGGACCCTGAATCATTGCAGCACGCTACAAATGCCATTGAATCCGCTCGTCATCAGCTCGAAACAATGAAAGAAGTAGCAACAGATTTAGATGCACCGTTTCTATTGGATCAAGAAGAAAAATTAGAAAGATGCGAGCATCAATTACAAGAAGCAAAGAATTAAAAAACATCCAGAGAAGTTTCTAACAGGTTCACTTTTGAGGTGCAAAACGATAAAAAACGGACCATTTCTCATCGTAAATTGCAATTAAATATCAAACGAATTCTCAGTATAAATCACAACAAAGAGCTTAGAAAATTCCCCTAAGCTCTTTGTCTATTTTTAATGTAACTACTCAGCCATACATTTCATTTAGAAGTTTGGTAAGGAGTATAATTCCAGCGAAAATACACTTACCTATAATTGCTGCCATGAAGATAAAAATGGACCTACACCTCGCTGCCTTTCTTTGTTTTAAAACTTTGCGCGTGGCAGGAAAAGGCCCTGACCGCTACTATACATAGCCAGTCCCTCTTGACCACTTAAAAAAGGCTTTTCTACCGGTTTTTCATAGAGTGACTGAGTAGTTACTTTTTAATTAATGGAGTAACTAAATTTCTTGAATCATTTCCACTCTGTTTCCGAATGGGTCTCTGAACTCAAAACGTTCAAAGCCTGGGATTGGTACTCCTTCAATTATCTGAATGTTATTTTGTTCTAACACATTTCTCCAGTACGATATATCCTCTACTTGATAAGCTATATGGGCTTTTGTTTTTAATCGATCAACACCTTCTTCTGTACCTATATGTACATCTCTATCTCCGACTTTTAACCAAAATCCTCCGCGCCCCTTTAGTGATTCGGGCTTTTCTTTCTCAGGTAAACCAAGAATTCCACAATAAAAATTTTTCCCCTCTTCTTCAGCACCTTTTGGAATAGTTATCTGAGCGTGATGCAAACCAAGAATCATAAAATCCACTCCCATTATTAATTGAAATTTGAATTCTTCTATAACCAAATAATTTTTTTAACACTTTCTAAAGCCTCTTTCATTTTATATCGCCAAATACAATAACTGAAATATTGATTAATTATAATATTCGATAAGAATTACTTATGACTCTTTGAATTTTTTAAAAATTTTTTCCAGAATACAACACTTATCGTCAGTCTATCTTTTCTTGATAAAAAGTCGCCCCTTTCCGTTAGCAATGATCTTTCAAGGATAGATAATCTTCTTGCATAAAATTGCTTGTAGGTCTATCGCTGACTTTTAACAGCATATTGGCTACATATTCATCCGAAAGAGAACTTATATCCGTTGTGCAATCAACTGAAAAATATCCCTTATCCGATGGTGGTAAGGGATTTTCGATTGGGCTTTTTGTCCAAACCTTATATGTCTGTGTTCCATCAGATAAGACTTTATATAAAGGTTGTCCTTGCATAATCATACAAATAGAAGCAATTCACTTATCTGTCCAGCCATGTATTTCAGTTATTTACCTGTACACCTATTATATCTTTAGCGTAGCCAGTTCAGAAATGGAATAAAAAACTTTCACCTGAGCAAGGAGGTTATTGTAATTGTTTTCCATACTTTTGTAGCTTTTCTCCTATCGTACATTGCCGAATACAAAAGGAGTGAGCATAATATTTACTATGTTCTTTTCGAAAATGCTTTTGCAAAAAGCAACCATCGCAATATGTTTCTAATAAATCATTCACCTCAGTAATCAGTTGCTTACGATTCACTCCTTCTACACTCCTATTCTGTTATTTCTTTATGACTATCAATGTTTGTTCTTTGCAGTGCTTGTGTTGCTAATTGATGAGCTTCTTTATTTTGTTTCCTAGAAACCGGTTCACATACTAGTTTTATTTTCATCTGTTTTGCTTTTTGTTCAATCTGGTCTAAGTAATGAATTAAATGCTCCTCATAACATGGCCATTCACCCGCTAATTGTTGAAGAACTACTTGAGAATCACCGTGCAGTATAACCGATTCATATTTAACCCCTAGCTCTTCTAATATGTTCATTCCATATAATAACGCTGCATATTCCGCTTCATTATTATCATCAATTCCTTCTATGTAAGCATTGCGGCGAATTCGATACAATTTCCCCTGTTTCTTATAATAAATACTTACCCCTACACCTGCTTCTTTTGTGTCAATATCATACCCTCCATCAAAATACAGCGTAAGATCTTGCACTTCTTCTTCAACTTGTTTACTTAGTTTCTTAACTTCTTTTAACGTCCATTCTACTCCCATCTCATCCTGAAATAACAATTCCTTCGCTCTCCCTGTTTTTTCAAAATCCGCTGCGAATTGCATTGCCTCTTCTAAACGAAGAAAATCTGTTTCCAAACTAGTCTCTAAACCATCTTTTGTTCGATATAGCCAAGTAATTTTATATTTCATTTTGCTCCCCCTTTTATATACAAAAACTATACACGTTCATACTAAATATTATGCTTTTATTTTGTCTATGCGGTCCGTATTCTATTCGAAATTCATTTATCTTTATAGATACAAATTAAAAACCATCTTTTTTAGGCAGACGAGAGCATCTAGCCGCGCATCGAAATGGTGAGGGCCTTTTCCTACCACATGCAATGATGAAATCAAAAGGAGAAATGTTTTATTCTGCATAGCAGATGAAAAATTAAAATGTATTTAGATCCATCAACAAGATAACACGAAAAAATAAATAAGAGTTGCCACGATAAAGTGAACAACTCTCTAATGAATCTTACACAAATTTTTCAAACTGTACTCGTTTGTTAATAAAATACATAACAGGTCCCCCGATTGCCATTACAACAAACTCACCAATCGCACATGTTAACCATGTAAACAAAAATGGTAAGTCAAATGCAAGGTGTAGTTCAATCGCAATTATAAACATTGTAAATGTAAAGACCACCGTATTAAAGATCATACGCGCCCATATTCCTTTTATAAAACGCATAGAAACAATTGTACAAAGTAAAGCAATAATAGATTGTCCGACTCCAAATACAAGATCATATGCAATCATTGGCGAGAAAAAGAGGTTTGCTAAAAATACGCCTAACACAATTCCGTAAATATATTTTTTATTGAACACAATAAGGTGATTGAACATTTCTGAAATACGGAATTGAATATTCGTAAAACCAAAAGGTTGAATAAGCATAGTAACAGCAATATATAGTGCCGCTAAAATACCATTCCCAACAAGTGTCTTAATTTTCATTATACGCTCTCCTTAGTTTTTTTTCGTGGGATGGTTACGAACCACGTAAATATTATAATAAACAAAATTACATTATAATTATGATTCGAATTCAAGTCAATATAGAAAAAGCTTTGCTATATGTATGAAATGAACAAATTACAAAAGGATAGTCATACACTATTCTTTTCTTTTTATAAAACGTATAATAAAAACATGAAAGATTTAGGAGGTTTGTTCATGACAGCAACGATTCAAAACGAAAAAATGATCGTGTCCATTTCTGAAAAAGGTGCAGAACTGCAAAGTGTTCGCTTAAAAGAAGATCATACAGAATATGTGTGGCAAGGAGATGCAAAGTATTGGGGACGACGCGCTCCTATTTTATTTCCAATCGTCGGGAGATTAGTAGACAATACATATTATGTTAATGGTAAATCATATTCGTTAACACAACATGGCTTTGCTCGTGATTTAACATTTACGATAAAAAAACAAAGTGAATCAAAAATTACATACGCAGTAACAAGTAATGAAAAAACTTTACAAAACTATCCGTTTGCATTTGAATTACTTGTTTCTTATGAATTAAATGAAACATCTGTATATGTAACATACGAAGTAATCAATTCTAACTCGGAAGAAATGTATTTTTCAATTGGAGGACACCCTGGTTTTAATTGTCCGTTATTACCAAATGAATCTTTCACAGACTACTACTTATCTTTCAGTACTCCAGAGCGCTTAGAAGCAGGTGTACTAAAAGGACCATTTCTTTCTAAAAATAAACTCGTAATAGCCGAAGAAGCAACAAAGCTTCCACTTACATACGATTTATTTAAAAACGATGCACTTATATTTGAGGATATGAACAAAAATGAAATTACCATCCGTTCTCACAATCATAATAAGTTTGTCAAAGTTTCATTTGAAGGATTCCCATTTGTCGGTGTATGGACACCAGGAAATGATGCACCGTTCTTATGTATTGAACCTTGGTATGGCATCGCCGATGAATTAGAGCCTGCAAAAGATTTTAAAGAGAAAAAAGGAATTCAAATGTTAAAAGCGAATGAAACATTTACATGCTGCTATAGTATTACAATCGGTTAATTGGAGGGGTTCAGTTTGATTGAAGTGTACATCGATGGTGCATCAAAAGGAAACCCTGGCCCTTCCGGCGCTGGGGTTTTTATTAAAGGGATTCAACCACCTGTAGAGCTCACTGTTCCACTTGGGATTATGAGCAACCATGAAGCAGAGTATCATGCATTACTTACTGCATTAAAATATTGCACCGAACATAATTATAAAATTGTATCGTTTCGAACAGATTCACAGCTTGTAGAACGAGCGATTGAAAAACAATATGTAAAAAACCCATTATATGCACCACTTTTAGATGAAGCCCTGGAAATGATTCAGCAATTTGATCTCTTTTTTATAAAGTGGATTCCAAGCAGCCAAAATAAAGCAGCCGATGAATTGGCACGAAAAGCTATACAAAAAAAAGTAACGGAGGTAGTGTATTGAAAAAAGAGTGGATTGCTCCTCTCGCTTTATTGTTTGTTGCTTTCATTTGGGGAGCTACATTTGTTGTCGTTCAAAATGCCATGTCATTTGTCGGGCCATTTTCTTTTAATGGTGTACGTTTTTTATTAGCCGGAATGATTTTATTCATCATTCAGCTCATTTCTATGAAAAAAATACCTATTAAACACGTAGGCTTTAGTAGCGGTGCTGGTATGATTGTAGGATTCTTTTTATTTGTTGGGTATTTACTACAAACGTTTGGTTTATTATATACAACCTCTTCTAAAGCCGGATTTTTAACAGGGCTCAGCATTGTCATGGTACCCATTTTATCGTTTATCTTTTTAAAACAAAAAGCAAATCTATTTATCGTACTCGGAATTACAGCAGCTACAATTGGACTCTTTTTATTAACAGCTGGAGACGCTTTTCAATTCAATATAGGAGACATTCTTATCTTAGGTTGTGCTGTAGCATTTGCTGCTCATATCCTTGTAAATGGATTCTTTTCCAAAAAGGTATCTCCGTTATTATTAAGTACAACACAAATATTAACGGTTGGACTCCTCTCTTCTATTTGCGCTTTTCTGTTTGAAGATTGGGAGAAATTATTTTCGATGTCATTATGGACAAATCGCTCATTTTTATTTGCGCTCTTACTAACATCACTTTTTGCCACTTCCCTTGCATTTTTTATTCAAACAACCGCGCAAAAATATACATCTCCTACCCGCGTCGCTATTATTTTTGCAATGGAACCCGTCTTCGCAGCAATAACAGGTGTTCTTGTTGCAAATGAGCAATTATCGCTATCAGCTATCATTGGGTGTATTTGCATTTTCTTAGGAATGATCTTTGTAGAACTACCAAATAAACGAAAAAAAGAAATGCATGCTGCATAAAATTACTAGAATGAGAGCAGAATGAAGCACTTACTACATAGTATATATAAATCCAAATTAAAAACCTGACATAACCCCCTTTTCTTTTGAGATGGTCGAGAGCGTCTGGCCATGCGTAGAAGCGGTCAATTCCTTTTTCTTCCACATGCGAAGTTCAAACAAAGAGAGAAAGAAAGTAGCAGGTTATTTTTTGTTCAGCATGGCGGTAACTTTTGTGTTGGAATGTCAATTTGGATTTATATATATCCAAATTAAAAAACCGACATAAAAACCTCTTTCTTTTTAGGGGAGGACGAGAGTATCTGTCCGTGCATAGAAGCGGTCAGGGGCTTGTCCTGCCACATGGGATGTTTTAAAACAAAACATACTAAGATTAGTAGCACAGACCACGGCCATGGTCTGTGCTACTATTTTTTTATAGTAGAAGTGAAAAATAGGTCGTGCTTGCTCCAGAACCTCGAGTTCGCACACCAAAGCTGGCCTACTTCACTGCCCTTATAAGAATCAATTTCAGTATGTTGGATCATTGAGATCGTGTATAAGAAAAGGGAATCAATAAGGTGATCTGAAGACTTCTGCTAAATAAAATTTAACATTTCTTTTGCTACATCTAATGTTAAAACCAATCCATTTATGCATAGTTTTTCCAAACCGTATTTGATAATATATATAAGTGGACATTATATACATAATATATTAATAGTTAGGAAGGTATTAGAAATGAAAAGAACTCCTGAATTTATACTAGGTTTAATTGGAGGTATTTTAGGAGTTATAGGTACTTTTATTTTATCGATCATGTCTATTATTACTGTTATTGCCCTATATGGACATGTTGATTATAAAACTTTGACTTATTATTCTATTTTATTAATTATTCAAATAGGACTGTTAGTTTTAGCATGTTCAGTAAATAAGGTTAACAATATCGCCTACGGACTTTGTATGATATTACTCCCATTAGTAACATTGGTTATGTCAGTATTCATTTTATTCCTTCCAGTGGTTTTACAAATCATTTCAGGGGCATTTGCATTTAGAACTTTAAAACAGGAATCTAATTAAAATAATACCGGACTAATGAATCTAATA
The DNA here is from genome assembly GCF_044543425.1 of Bacillus sp. NPDC077411. Lineage (NCBI taxonomy): Bacteria > Bacillati > Bacillota > Bacilli > Caryophanales > Bacillaceae > Bacillus > Bacillus sp. NPDC077411. Next base: position 122,918 of record NZ_JBITWA010000013.1, read on the forward strand.
AAAAAGAGAGCAACATGTGCTCATCTTTAGATAACCGCTACCGTCAGGTGGTGGCTATCAACGATTATCTCTTACGAAAACCACCCTTTTCCTTTCGCTTTGGACGGCTGGAAAAAGGTGAACATACAAACCACGAGGTCTCTAAAGTAGACGTATCATTTGGTAAAGAAACGTCTATAGATTCGAACGATTAAAATAAAGTGGAACTTCTTTCACGAATAGAAGTTCCACTTTATTTTTTGGCCGCTCTTTACTCAATTACTCGTTGCTCTATATGATATATGTCTTTTTTCAATTTTTTCTTCAATTTCTCTTATGTTTTCTTTATCATTCAATAATAATTGTTTATTTTCTATTAATAACTGTTTAAAGGATTTTCTTATTTTTTTTCGCATATCAATCTTCCTCCTTAATTATTACAAGTGAAACTTCCCTAAGTGAGAGTTTTTTTCATCCCCCGCCTCTCTTCTTCATTTCTCTTTAAATCTTGGAGCGGGGGATTACTGCTCGTTAATACGGGATACAAAATTTTATTTATATAAAAGATAAATAATTATCTGTATTGTGTAATAATAAAAGATTCATGTGAAATCCATTTGAAATTCAAATGAAAACTACGTATATTTTTACATGAATTAGTATGTATATCGTTTTACTATTGAAACGTAACTTTGCTAGCAGCTTATGTACTACTATTACTATCATTCTACAGAAGCTAGATATTGTAGAAACCATATCTATATAAATCCTTTTTATTTTTTCGACATCTAAGTCGCTGCTATGCAAAACAAATCATGACCGCTTCTATACATGGCCAAATGCTCTCGCCTCCCCCAAAAAGAAAGGGGTTTATTTGTATTTATATAAATAATAACGCCCAATCAAATTCTTAATTTGATTGGGCGTTATCTATAGTTCGTTCAATATAAGTTCTTAAAAAAACACTTTCTATAACATATTTATGAACATTTCCGGTCTACCCCAGTTCATCTGCTCACAAACGAATTGTATTTTTTCCTTATCAATTGTGTGAAAAGCTTCTTCTAATCGACAAAAAATTGGTACTTCACAATGAATTTGTGCGAGTTGTAGTGACATGTGTAAATTATCTAAGTCACTCTCAATCTTTGTACGCTGTGCTTTTGTTAATGATGTAATGTTTTCCAAAACACCTGTAACTGTTCCGTGCTCTTGAATAAGCTTATATGCTGTCTTTTCACCAATGCCTTTAACACCTGGATAGTTGTCACTTGAATCACCCATAAATGCCTTTGCGTGAACAATTTGCCACGGCTCTACGCCCTTTTCTTCCATAATTTTTTCAGGCGTGTAAAATTCGTAATTTCCAATTCCTTTTCGAAGAAGCATGACTGTAATTTTTGTATCAACTAGCTGTAATAAATCTGTATCACCTGTTAAAATAAACACTTCCGCTTCATGTTGATACATTTTTGCTAATGTCCCAATACAGTCATCAGCTTCATATCCTTTCATACCAATAACTGGGATAGATAAATGTGCAGTCATTTCTTGCACTAAATCAAATTGTGGAATTAATTCTTCTGGCGGTGCTCCGCGATTCGCCTTATAGTTTGAAAATGTTTCTGTTCGAAACGTTGTACTCCCCATGTCCCAGCACGTTACAATATGAGTCGGTTCAACTGTACTAGCTGCTGTTAATAAATGCTTCATATAACCATGAATCCCGTTTGTTGGAATCCCATCTTGTTTTTTCATAAATTGTCCGTACACACTTGTTGCATAAAAGGCACGAAATAGCAATGCCATACCATCTACTAATAATACTTTTTTCATAATTCCTCTCCTAATGACAAAAATAAAAACCTCACGTCATGACGCAAGGTTATATAATCAAATAATGATTGTAATTGTTATTATACAATGATTTGCTTTATTTAGCATCCATAAAAATTACTTACAACATTGATGTAATAATTCCACATACGTATTATTTCCAGTGGAAACAACAACTGCTTTTGCTGTTCCGCTAATAATGTGAGTACCTTGATAGCATAAATTTTCAAGACAAAGTGGATTATAATCTTTTATGCGTTTTAGCGGCATAAATCGTTTTTTTTCAATGTGATAACAACTTTCATACTTTTCTACAAGCACCTCTTTTCCCGTTAAAGGAGATTCATCAACTAATACATCTTTTGCGTAAATAATCCGAGCGTCAGCTGGTACTGTATCACCTGCAGAAAGGCAAATCACATCTCCTGGGACCAATTCTTCTATTGGAATATTCATCATTTCAGAATCTGTGTCTATCCCATTCACTTTATCATTTGCTACTCTTAAAACAGTAACTGTTTTTGGTGTTATTGCGTTCGTTTGATTCGCTTCCTTTTCAAACAGATTTACTTTTTCCATCAACTTCATCATAATATGAGTCAACATCACTTTTTTATTCACATATCGCTCATTTTTTCCATATTGTACAATACGTCTTTTTGCCTCTTTAACAGAAAGACCATTTCTTGTTGTTTTAAAATAAGCATACACAGATTTTACATCTCGAATAGCAACTTCCATCAGCATTTCATTATTCTTCTGTAAAATCTCTTGTACTTTTATCGTTTTTTTATGATTTATATTATTTATAATTCCTTCTCGCTTGTTTACATATAACACCGTCCGTCTCCTCCTTCACACATGCAGGAAGAAACTCATTGTTTCTCAATTTATCTATTTACAGATATAGAGGGAGGAACAAGTCGTTTCCTACCTACATCACACATTCTATTTTCGAAATACCTGGGTAACGGAACCGAGTCCGAAGCTGACATTGTTCCTCACCTCCTCATATGATTATTTTTAGCTATGTATATTTGTACAACATACACCCTAATAAAAAAGACCTTTACCCGTGAGCGAGTAAAGGTCTGAACATACATAAATAAGCAAAGTTTAATACAACTACGTATCACGTAGTGTGTATTAAAAACAATTGCACCTCTCCCTCGCCGAGCTTTAGCACTGTATAGCATAGGTTCTTAACCAGCTACATTAAAAAAGACCTTAATTCGATCATTCTTGTTGACCCATTGGCGTCTCTCGACATTTTTGGGCAGTAGCATCTCTCTATACAGGAGCCTCACCTAACAGAGACATATTTTATTACATAGAAAATGTTACTCCTATTTAAAATAGATGTCAACACCTTGATTTCAAACTTTTCCTCATTACAACAAGTATTTCCTAGAAAAGCTATCTTCAAAAGAACTACTCTCTTCCTTCTTTCACACATCCTTTCAATTTGTTGAAGACAATCCTTTTCTACAACGTGTTTTTCAAAATGATGAACACGAACGTCTGATGAGAAAATTGCCAAATGAAATGATGGAGTTCTCTCAATATAATATGGAGAGAGGTACACTAGTCATCAACGCTCTCATTGAACGAGGAGTATTACCTAAAGATGATTCACAAGTAATCACAGGGATAATACAAGCTCTTATGATGCTATTACATAAAGATGAAATCGGCGAAGAACTATTTCCTAAAGTAATAGACAAACTTATTGAGTACGTATCAGAAGGATTAACGAATAAAAAATAAAAACCTTACGTATAAAACGTGAGGTTTTTTAATATGTTAAACATCCAGCAATCACAATTCCGATGGAAATTGATAAAAACATAAGGAAAAGTCCGACGGCTTGGTTATCTTCTTCGATGCTTTGATTAATGTTAAAACGCGGTGTGCACAATTCAGCTAAATAAAACACAACGATTTGCGCTAAAACTCCAATCGCTCCCCATAAAGCCATATCTATTAGTGAAACAGAATGAGCAGCAGTAGAATACAAGACGATAGCAAGACCGAGAAGTCTTCCTCCAAGTGAGTAGCTTGCTGCTCGATTCCCTTTCGCCATCAACGAAAATTCCTTTACTTTTGTTGTCACTTCCATAAGAAACAAACCAATACATAAAAGACCGAGTGAAACTGCTAAATAAAGTAAAAAATTCATTATTTATAATCCTCCTTTTTAATCCCTACAGGTAAATAATAAGATTCATTCCCCGTAATTTTTTCACCGGCACGTATACCAATACTACTTGGTTTCCCAGCAATTAAAAACGATCCAAACACATACGACAGCTCCTCGTTCCCTTTTTCAGTCTCAAGGGAAACAACCGGAAGCTTTATGTATTTTTGAAACACAGGAAGTTCTTTTTTATACGTTTGATATGAATTTTGAATCATAATACTCGTGTCTTTGTCACGAATTGTAACCGTATCACCTTCTCTACCAAACGAAGGTTTTTGAACAAAAGAACTTTTTCCTAAAAATAGATCTGGTTCTAAGTAAGTAGGCAGCATATATTCCTTAATCCATTGTCGTTCCTCATTTGTATAAAAAGCGCCTATCTCAGCTAATCCCCAAATCAAGCATTGTATCGATTTCGGCTGAAGTAGAAAGGACGAAATAGGATTTATAATAAAGAGCTTTCCTTTGTTTACAAGCTGCAGCAACTCAATCCCTACTAAATCTCCAGTTTTAGGATCCCGGTCCTCAACTAAATCTTCAATTGGATATGTTTGACGATACAAAATATCAATTGGCACACCGTCTCTGTCAACCAAAGCATCTTCAGTAATTCTGAGTTCTGACATTGACATCATTTTGTTTTTAACCTGACATAACTGACTCAAATACCTAGTCGTATTCCAATCTTCTATATGTTCATGATGGGCTGTGAAGACAACGTTTGGCATTTCTATTCCTTTAGCAGCTTCCATTACCGCTTTTGTGATACCAGAAGAAAGAAGACGTTCCTGATTCTCGTTTGGGTCATGATAATTTAATTCTTCACATACTTTTCCATTCATTTGAAAGCATTCCACAATAAAAGTTGGGGTATCACTATTAAACTCAAGCATTTTGATACCACCATCTGTCACAGCAAAATCAAACCGTGAAATAACAGATTCAGGAAACAGGGATTTCATTCTAATAAAAGGTAGACTTGAAGATGGAAAACCAAGTTCAAGAAGCTGATCATCCGGCAAAGTCCGAAGAAGACTAGCAGTCTTAAAGAATACTTTTCCCATTCGTTCTGTTGCTAATTGCAAATGCCTAATAGTTTGTTCTGTTATTTCAAAAACATGAAAAAGACTATACTCACTCCCATATAAGTCAGACCAAAAGTGAGGGTACCTTGAATAAAATTGACTTCGTTCCTTTATGTAAAACGACATGATTTAACCTCCGGATCCGCCATTTGAACCGCTTCCAATTCCCCCTTTAAAATCAGACGAAGCTTGATAGGACTTAAATTCAGGTGAATTTTTGAAAGTTGATTTATCTTGATAATAGTTACTACTGTAATAATAATGCCCATGATAACTTGAATGCTTATCATCACACCGCCACACCCCAAGTTCATCATCCCAATCCCAATCAGAACAGCTCTTATCATTTGGTTTTGGAGGGAGATCTTTTGTACAGCCAGATAAAGTACTGGCCATCAAAGAAGTAAGAACACCTGTTACTAACCATTTCGTTTTTGTCACCTTCCTACACTCCTTTATAGATTATATTTTTATTATAATAGAATTCATGATAAAGTAGAAGAAAAAGGAAGGGGGATTACTATTGCGGTTAGAATATCGACTCAATGATGAAGCCAAACAATATCCTGCCTTATGGAACTATGCGGATATTTCTATCACTGAAACCGTCGCAAGGATGACTTGTGAGTATTTCGTTAAAGAAGGAGATACGTATGTCGTAACAGCGACCGCGATGGACTCTGACGGAACGGCGGTATTATATGTCGAAAAAGAAAAGTTCTTCGATGATTCCTCAGAAAAAACATATTCCCATATAGGTTTTGAGATTAGAGAACTACAAGGAATAAATTCGATTTTGATAGAAAGTAAAGATGTATGGAACCATGAAGAAATCTTAACGTACCTTCATTCAGATATTTTGTACGTTCAAAAGGACGGAATATTGATGGAATTCGCCTTAGACTCAAGAGAAATTGATGAAGATCGAAAGTGCTATGTTTATTATGGAGAATTTACAGGTGAATGCAGGTAATATTTAAAAATCCTATGTTATAATACAAATTAAAAACCTCCTTTCTTTTTAGGGGGGCGAGAGCATCTGGCCACGCATAGAAACGGTCAGGGCCTTTTTATGCCACGTGCAATGTTTTAAAACAAAAGGAGAAAGCAAGTAGCGATCATGTTATATTCTGCATTGCAGCGACTTATATTTTCCACATAATAAAACTCAAATCATTCCTAGTAGGCTGACAAAAAATAAAAACCTTACGTATAAAACGTAAGGTTTTTTATATAGACCCACATATGCCGTTCTCTTCTAGATGTCCATAAACCCGCTCTCGCAGGTGGATGTTCTCAAAAATGCTTTCATCTTCCTTCTTAAAAAGATGGCTTGATGGCTACATTTTAATATTGAACTTCCGTATTACTATCATTGGTTTAAGACATACACAAGCTACGTACATCGTAGGCAGTTAGTATTAATCGTAAGTATAAATAGAACCCCGCACGTGCCGTCCCTCGTAAATGTCCAAAAACCCGCTACTCGCAGGTGGATGTTCTCACAGTTGCCTTTCATCTTCCTTCTCAAAGAAAGGCATGATGTTGGCCTCTAAATATCGAACTTCCGTATTACTATCATCGGTTTTAGACATAAATAAGTTACGCACACCGCAGGATGTTTTATTTATTTATCGTTATCTTATCACATTGTTCGCAACGTGTAAAATATATTGTTTTTAAGTATTTCTTGTTTGTGTCCCTATTGTAATACAAATTTTTTTGACGTGCAATAGGCTACTGTTTTTCTTTCATAATTATATTTTCAGGATAAGAAATCCAATCACTCCAGCTGCCTACATATAATTTTACATTTGTAAAACCAGTCATTTTTAACGTTAATACGTTTGGACACGCCGTTACACCAGATCCGCAATAAACAATCGTTTCTTTCTTTTTATCAAGATGGATAAATCGCTCTTCTTGTTCCTTCTGCTCCTTAAAAGCACCAGACTCTGTTACACCATCTTTCCAAAAATAATTTTGCGCATTTGGAATGTGACCAGCTGCTTTATCAACTAATTCTTCTAATCCTGCATAACGCTTTGGTTCTCGCGAATCAATCAGTGTTATATCAGCATGTTTGCTAATTTTAGCTTGCAGCTCTTCCATTGTTACGACAGTATCATGTTGCACTGATGGAACGAATGTCTTCAGTGCGAAGACCGACATCTCATTCACTACTTCCAAATTTTGTTCCTTCCATGCTGGGAAACCACCATTTAAAACATATGCTTTATTATGCCCAAGATATGTTAAGAGCCACCATAGACGAGAAGCCATTGCTCCTCCTTGGCTATCATATGCCACAACTGTCGTATGTTCATCAATCCCAGCTTGTGAAAGCTTTTGTACAAACTCTTCTATACTCGGAAGCGGATGACGCCCCCCATGCTTTGTAACTGGACTTGATAAATCTGTATTTAAATCAAAATAGAGCGCCCCTGGAATATGTGCTTCATTATATTGTTCTCTTCCCCAATTTGGATTTGCTAAGTCAAAACGGCAATCAATAATTCTAACATGCTCATCTTGTATATGTTCATGTAACCATTCGACTGTAACAATCATACTTAACGACCTTCTTTCTCTTTTAAACGCCCTACGTATTCCATTACCATTTCTTCTGTTACAATCTTGCGCTGCTGTGCAATGCCGTTTTTTGCAAGTTCATTAATTTGTTTTGTTACCATATTAATTACATCAACAGAGAAAGATTTCCCATTTAACGCAAGTGATACAGCCGCTTCAATCGCCGCTTCGCGCTGTGCTTCTAACTGTAGAAATGCTTTCACCACTTCATTTTGTTTGCGAGAATGTGCTGTAATTGCTTCATGTACTTCCATGTTCTCTTCCTCCTACTATAAGTCCATCGTAAGCCGAATCATATCACGACATACAATGCCATTTTCCATAATCTCTTCTTCATAATGCTTTGAAAAGTAATCAAAATCAATAGAAAAAATGCGAAATCCACATTTTTGATATAAAGCAAGCTGCGAAACACTAGAATTGCCTGTTCCAATTTCAAGCGTGTGCATGTTTTGTTCTTTTGCCGTTATAATCGCATGCTGTAGCAACTGCTTTCCGCTGCCTTTTCCCTGTTCTTTTTCAGAAACAGCAATATTCATGATTTCCATTGTATTGGGGCGCGTTTCCAACAATACATATACACCAATCACACGTTCAAGACGCTTTGCGATATAAATGATGCCCCTATGGAGATACGATTTCAATTGTCGTTCACTTGGATCGGCAAGTAATAATAACGAAAGCGGTGCTTCATTTGGTGAAACATGTTCAATTACTAATTCTCCCATGAAAATTCTCTCCCCTCCTTGTTCTAAACCATACTTGTCTTCCATAAGTAATACAAAGGAGGTCATTACTATGGACAACAATGAAAAGAAGTGCAATATAATCTCCATTGATGAGAAGAAAAAGAAAAACGGTACGTACTCCTACCCCAAATTAGTGATAGAAGGAAAACCATATGAGTTCACTTCCTTCGTCTTATGCGGCGAAACGCCAGATGGAAGACGTCTCGTCTTAACTCATATGGTTTCCTCAGATGAATTTGCTGGATTTGTAAAATCATTAGATACTGTACTACAAAAACGTATTGAACGTATTTTTTTCTCTTAATCCTTATAATCCTTCTACTTCATGTTCTATTTTTAGTAACTGCTTTCCTAATTCTTCTTTTCGCTGTTCGTATACAGAAACATCAATCGTTTCCAATAAAGCAAATAATAAACTTTCATAGTATTGTGCTATATCTTGCATCATAGTTGTTTTCACAAGTTCCCATCTATGAAGCCATTCTTGTTTATAATGGTTAACAAATAAGCGTTGTTCTTCTGTTACGTAATCCGCTACAAACGGTTCTAACGTTTGCTTCATTTCTTCTTGCATCAATGCTTTATCATTTTTCTCAAAGAAATTTTTCTCGCTTTTAAAATGGGATAATGCTTTTTTAAATTGTGTTGCTTCTATAGTTGGAAATGGATTTTCATTCATAAGAACGCGATAATCATATGTTACATCTGTATGGATTACGAGCTGTTCATTCCTTGTAACACATTGCTCTGCTACGCCTTCTTGCACATGTCTCATCGTTTCATTTATCCATTTTTCAAGACGCAGCGAAGTTGCACGCATTTCTTGCAATAAGTCATATTGTACGAAAGCTATTAACTCCATCATGCACTCTTGTAATTTTTCTTTCACATTCCCTTGTGTTCGCAAAGAAGCTGGATTAATAAATTCTGTAAACACATCATTGTATCGTAAAAATAAACGTTGCTTTACATAATATAAAAGTTCTTTCACTTCATTTTCCAATGCCTTTTCTTCTGTTATAACGCTGTGCGAAGAGATCATATGAAGCAGTTCTTGACGTTCTGCTTCATATTTTTGTCGTTTTTGTTCTTTTTCTTCATTCCCTTGCATTGCACTTTCAATCATATTTGCAAGAAGCTTATAACTGTTTTGAAGTGCTCCGTATAAAGAATGAACTGATACAAGCATTAAATCTCTCATAATAAACGAAGTGAAAGCTTGTTCAAATTGTGCAAGACCAGATTGTTGTAAAATGCCATACGCTTCTTTCGAAATATCTTTTCCTTGCTTTTCTTCCAATGCAAATAAACTAGATATTGCGAACAACCGTGGATTACGAATTCCATACTGCAGCAGTTGATCGCTAATATAACCCTTTACTGTTTGTAATTCTTCTTCTGATTGCGCTAAATCCGCCGCATTAATTAAGAAGAACATTTTATCAAGTGCAAACGTATCTTTTACACGTCCAAGTTGAATTAAAAATTCTCGGTCAGCTCGTGAAAATACGTGGTTATAATACGTTACAAATAAAATTGCATCTGCATTCTTGATATATTGGAACGCTACGTCTGTATGACGCGCGTTAATAGAATCTGCTCCTGGTGTGTCTACAAGCGCAATCCCCTGTCTTGTCAATTCACAATCATAATAAAGCTCCATATACTCTACAAAACAAGACTTTTCTTCATTGGCAACATAATCAGCGAATTCAGATAACGTTACACGAGATTGTTCTCCTAACCGATGCTTTACTTCCGTATATCCATGCTGCACAGCGCGTAAAAAACTAAACGTTGTTTTTTGTCTACCGCTTGGTTCTGGATATTGCAGTACATCATCAATTTGCAGTAGCGCTTCTTCTAGGGAAGTAATATCACGATAAAATAATTTATAAACAGCCTTTAAATCTTCAAAGAGTGCCGCTTCTGATTTAAACTGTACAATTACCGTACCATGAGGTTTTTCGTCTGTTACTGGTAAAATTTGATTAATCGTTGCTGTTGTAGGATTAGGTGATACCGGTAATACCTTTTCTCCTAATAACGCGTTAGCAAAAGAAGATTTCCCAGCACTAAACGCGCCAAATAGCGCCACTGTAAACTGTTTCGCTTCCACACGTTTCCTTTTCTCCATAATCTCTTGTTGTACATGTTTAAGAGCTGGAAGTTTCTGCAAAACATGTTCTGCATCCTTAACATGCTCCATAATACGAGTGATATTAAGTTTTGTTTTCGAAACTGCTTCTGACTCGTTATAAGTAAGTTCATCCTCTTTTTCCATTTGCGTTTGTATTTGAAATTTTTCGTTTGTTACTTTCTTTGTTTGCTGTAAAACTTCCTCTATATCAATACTTTGCGGAACAGAAAAACGATCGTGCCATATATCTTGTAAATATTTTTCATAGTGATCATACTCTTGCATGCACTGTAACTTTATTTCCTTAGCCTCTTTTTCAGCTTCATATTGTGCTATTTCTTCTCGTATACGTTGCATGTCTACTTGCACTTTACTTTGCAAGAGTGGCAAACTTTTTTCAAGTATATTCTGTGCTGCGCGGCGATAACATTTCTTCAGTTCATTTGCGACATCTGCTGTATAATGAAGCAAATAATCTCCAGTAAATCCAGCTCCTTGTTTAATAGTTGCTTCCAGTAATGCCGGACCAAAGTCCGCATTTATGTCATATATTACTTTTCCAAGTTCTTCTGTGAATAGCTCTTCTTGCTTTAAAAAAGATACAACGTACTCTTTCATATGAAAATCAAGCTGCGTCTCTACTATTTTCTTTAGTGACTCATAAAACACTTCTAAACGACGCTGTTTTTCTTGCTCTGTTTTTCCTTTCGAAAACAGTAAACCAACTTTAAATTTAGTGAGCTTCGTCTCTAAATATTGATTTGCTAAATCACGTATTTCAAACGGCATTAAATATGCATTGTCTAAAATATTTTGCAGGCCACTAAAAAACTCCTCTTTCATTTCCGCTTCTGTATTTGTAATATGTTTTTCTTTTTCTGCAAGCTGTTCTAAAATCACCGTTACATCTTGAAGTGATAACATCGATGCTAACTCTTGTTGAAACGGTTCCAATTGTTTTTCATATTGTGAAAGTAAAAATGAGAAATGTTCTTGTAACAAATAAGATACTTCTCTCTCCATCCCTCTTTTCACATACACATTTTTTTCCTTTACTATCGAGGAAAGTCGTTGCTCTAACTGCCCTAATTCGTTATGTGAGTGATTCGGCATACGTAAAGACGTATAAAATATACCATCAACTTCTATATTCCAATTAAAAAATGATTGCGCTACGCTTTTTTGATATGTCTCGAAAGACAATTCATTTTCTTTATGTTTATCAATTTGATTCACAACAAGGTAAACGGTTTTGTTACGCTGTTTTAACTCTTTAACAAACTGTAAATTCACTTCCGATTGCACATGATTATAATCCATCATATAAAAAATAACATCAGCAAGATGCAACGTAGATTCTGTTGCAAGTTGATGCGCATCATCAGTTGAATCGATGCCAGGCGTATCAACAAGAACAACATCTTCTGGAAGCGGTGCATCCGTGCGATAAATATGAATACCGATTACTTCATCACCATTTTTGCAAAGCTCTTTTAACTCTTCTGCTGTATACATACCGTCATACTCGTATTTTTGCCCTGATTTTAAAATAACAACAACGCGATTCGGTCCTTTTTCTATCTTTACAACATTCGCGCTCGTTGGAATCGGACTTGTTGGCAACAATTGATCTTTATATAAATAGTTCATCATTGTTGATTTTCCAGCAGAGAAATGACCGCAAAATGCAATCATAAGCTTCTCTTCTTTATATTTTCGTACAACTTCAAGCAACTTCTCACTATGTTCTATATCGCCTTTTTTCTGCCATTCTTCATAAAAACAAACGAGCTTTTGTAAACTGTTTGTTTGCACTGTGTTTGTCATCCCCTCGTACCCCTTTATTCCATGATGTATCCATCTTTTATATTACTAAATTTTCAGCATCTTCACAGTAAAAAAATAAAAAAATCCTTTTCATTCTCTGTGGAACGAAAAGGATTTCTATGTAGTATAGTTCATTATTTAGTTGCTCCTACTCGATGTAACACATGCTTTGTTACAACTGCATATAAAACAATTGTTCCGCCCAAAAATGCATATACCATATTTATCACACCTTATTTTTGATAATGATTATCAATTTTAAACATATTGTATCATTAAAGAGAATGATTATCAATATATAATTCAAAAAGAAAAGCTCCCTTTTGGAGAGCTTTCATTCTGCCTGTTTTAAAGGAGTCGTAGATAGTTGTGCATTCTTATTATAACTCACAGGCGAATTGTTAACAGTTGAAAAATTTGGAAATGCATATATACAAGTTAAAAAACGATATACCCCCCTTTTCTTTTTAGGAGAACGCGAACTTCTAGCCGCGCATAGAAACTGTCCTACCACATACAAAAAGAAAAGTGGAAGACGCGAAGCCACCGACTGTTCTAGCCGCTGGAGCTGGATCATAAAGAAAAGCGGAGCCAACTGTTTAGACATGAAGGCCTAGGAGGCAGAGCTAAACAAAGATGCCGAAAAATAAAATGGATATATTTACCTTGCAATTCATACTGTAATATACTTAAAGAAATATATATAAGGAGATGAAGTATGAACAGTATTTCACAAAACGAAAGAATTCATTCTATTGATATTATACGAGGGATTGCCATCTTTGGTATTTTCCTTGTAAATTGGCCCGTATTAGCTGGAGTTGAATCCCGAGATTTAACGAGTGATTATGAAGGGTTCGATCGTTACATTCGCTTATTTTATGATCTGTTTGTCCAAACAAAATTTTACACAATTTTTTCCTTTTTATTTGGTCTTGGTTTTTATATTTTTATGGAGCGCGCAGAAAAAAAGACACATCATCCAAAATTATTGTTTATACGGAGACTACTTATTTTATTCTTATTCGGATTTTTACATTATGTACTACTTTGGGACGGTGATATTTTACATGATTATGCAATAGGTGGGTTCCTGCTTCTTTTATTTTATAAAAGACAACCAAAAACCTTATTAATTTGGTCACTTATTTTGTTAAGTGTTTGGGAACTTTTTGTGTTGTTTATGAATTTAATAATGCTGCTCATTCCCCACGAAACACCTAACGCTTTTTCTACTCCTGTCGTTCCATTGTTAGATTGGAGCTTGCAAGTTCAAGATCGCTTTACTGCTTTTTATTCAGAAGCAATTAGCTCATCTCTTATCATGCTACCAGAAACAGTTGGTCTCTTTTTACTCGGTCTGTATGCCGGAAAAAAAGAAATGTTTCGCCGCGTAAACGAGATTGATACAAAGCTAAAAAAATGGCAAATCATTACCTTCCTTTCTACCTTGCCAACATGGGGAATTATTATTACCTATTTTACTATAAACGATCCATACGTACCGTTTACAATGATTGCGTTTATAACGCTAAGCGGAAAGACTCTATTCATTTTTTATATTTTCACACTTATGCGTTTCTTGCAGCATGCGAAATGGCAAAACATCTTCCGCCCTTTTCAATATGTTGGCCGTATGGCATTAACGAACTATATCTCACAAACGGTCGTAACATTATTCGTATTTGGATTACTATTTAAAGCAAATATCATATTCCCACTATGGGGCGGTACACTTTTTTGTATTGGCTTCTATATCATTCAAATCTTTATCAGCCGCTGGTGGCTCTCTCGTTATCAATACGGACCGCTTGAATATATTTGGCGCCTTGGCACATATGGAAAAAGCATGCCGCTAAAAAAACAAAGCAGTATCTCATCTTGAGACACTGCTTTCTCTTACGCTTCAGAAACAGTACTTTGTATTGAAATCTGCTCTTCTTTTAGGCCCAGTACCAGCGTTGCTGTAACCAGGGGCAAAGTAGCAAATAATGATATACTATTTCCACTCTGCCCTATTCATTTATATTGCTAATTATCTTTTTGTTGTATTTTACGATACAGCGTCATGCGAGAGATACCAGCTTTTTCTGCAGCATCCGTACGATTCATCCCTTGATCTATAAGATATAAAGCATAATTTACCTTTTCCTCATCAGTTTTGGGTCTTCCAGGATGTTTCCCACGTTTCTTGGCTGCTATGATTCCTTCTTTTGTTCGTTCAGAGGTTAAATCTCTTTCAAATTGAGCAATCCCTGCAAAAACAGTAAAGAGTATTTTTCCATGTGCTGTTGTTGTATCAAGCCAAGCTTCTTTTAGACTTTTTAAGTTTGCTCCTTTTTGAGAAATGAGTTCGGCAATTTCAATTAAATCTTTTGTAGAACGAGAAAGACGAGTCAAATCTGTTACTACTACTGTATCTCCTTGGCGTAGAAATTCTAACATACGATTCAGCTCAGGGCGGTTTCGTTTAAATCCTGTTATTTTTTCAAAAAAAATACGTTCACAACCGGCCTCTTTTAATTGTTGTTCTTGGCGATCTAAATTTTGATCAATCGTAGACACTCGCATATATCCAAATTTCATGTAATTCTTCCTTTTTTATTTTTATTGTATCAAAAGTGTCTTTTAATATATATTGTTACAAATAATTTTGTTACATATTTTTGTTACGTCTGGATTGCTAGTTTACTTGACTTCATATCTTGATACAAACTACTGTAACAAAAATGGTCGTTTTTGTTACAGTAACTTCATAAAACTCGCATCAATTAGAGGTTACTGTATGGGGTCCCGCCCACATTTTAACGAAAATATACTTTAAGCAAATTTCGACATAAAATGAGCGGGATTTTCTACTCTAAAAAAAATCCCGCTCTTATTTTTAGGCTTGTTGTAAAGGACGAAGAGATTCTAAAGTTGTAGTATCTTTCATATTAAATCGGTACTCACCTAAAAAGTTGATATGCTCCCATCCTAGTGGTGAGATATGTTTTAATAGTTCTTCGTTAAACCCATGAGTACTTCTTAACATTCCTACAGCTTTGCTTAAATATACGGTGTTCCATATAATGATGGCATTAATGAGAATACTTAATACACTTGCTCGTTGCAACTGATCTTGGAGAGCACGTTCACGGAATTCCCCGTGTTTCCCAAAAAATATTGCTCTTGCTAGTGAATTCATTGCTTCCCCTTTGTTTAATCCTCGTTGAACTTTTCTACGTAACGTTTTATCTGAAAGATAATCTAAAATAAAGATAGTCTTTTCAATTCTACCCATTTCTCTTAATGCCTTTGCTACTTTATTCTGGCGAGTATAAGAACCTAACTTACCCATAATTAGTGCACCGGACACTTTTCCTTCTCGAATTGAATGGGCTATACGTAAAACATCATCATAATTTTCATAGATCAATTTCATATTCACTTGTCCTCGTATAAGACCTTCTATATTTGAAAAATCTTTAGGTGAACCAATTGTATACAATTTAGAACTCGATAAGTCCCTTAATCGGGGTGCAAAACGAAATCCTAACAGATGAGTTAAGCCAAATACTTGGTCAGTATAGCCGGCTGTATCCGTATAATGCTCTTCAATCATTAAATCAGATTCATGATGAAGTAACCCATCAATCACATGTATAGCATCTCTTGCATTCGTGTTAATAACTTTTGTGTAAAAGGAAGAAAATTGATCACTTACGAATCTATATATAGTCGCTCCTTTACCAGATCCATAGTGTGGATTCGAGCTAGCATTCAAAGAAGATACCCCAATTTGAACACGCATTCCGTCCGATGATGAAGTAGTACCGTCACCCCAGTAAGAAGCCAAGGGTAGCCGATGTTGAAAATTAACCAATATGGCTTGTGCACGATTTAATGCATCATCGTACATACGCCACTGACTTGCATTAGCTAACTGATGATAAGAGATATCTGGTGTAGCCTCTGCCATTTTCGTAAGTCCAATATTTGTTCCCATAGCCATAAGCGAAGCAAGAGTAATAATGATTTCTTCCCCTTTAGGGGGTTTATTTGTGGATGCGTGAATAAATTGTTGCTCGAAGCCTGTCCAGTTCGCTACTTCTAGAAGTAAGTCTGTAAGCTTAACCCGAGGTAACATGTGATAGAGTTTAGCACTTAGTTGTTTGGCTTCCTCTGGAGTATCCTTTTCCAACCGCTGGAGGTGTAGGTTTCCCTTGTCAATATCAACTCCATCTAATGAGTGAGCATTGTTAGAGAATGTTTCAATTCGCTTTAATAGAGTTTGGGTTCGTTCCGCTATATACTCATCGGCATGTGTAGAAACTGCTAAGCGTGTCCCTATTTCTTTACTATCAATCCAATCTTGAGATGGTACTAAGTATTCATCAAAATCTTTATGCTGCCGGCTTCCCACAATAGAAATATCTCCAGAACGTACATAATTCCGTAGTTCGGTAAATGCAGCTAATTCGTAGAAATGTCGATTAATGTTTCCATCTTCGTCGTATATATGTTTTTGCCATCTGTTTGAAACAAAAGCTAATGGGGCTCCTTGTGATACTTTACGTTTTCCTGAGTCATTCAGTTTACGGATGACGTCTAAAGCGTTTAATACAGACTTAGCATAATTTGTAGACTGAAATTCTAAGGCTCTAAGTAATGTAGGAGTATATTTTCGTAGGTAATTGTATCGACTTTCTAATAAATCAAGATAATCATAATTTATAGGTCGAGACAGTTGTTTAGCTTCCTCTACAGAAGCTACAAATTTATCCCAGGGCATGACTGTTTCTAATACCACAAAAGGATTCACATTTTCTTCTTTAGCTTTAATTAATGCAGTTCCTAAGTCTGCATAATGAAGAATTTTTTCATTTAGCGCTTTTCCGTTTTTTTTATGGATCTCCTCTTGCTGCTTTCTTCCCTTTAATTGAAGATTCATCATTTGTTTATCATGAATCTCAAAAGCTTGATCAATTAAATCCTGAGTTAAATCGAATAGATAAGCCACTAATATGGCATACTTTTTTATCTCTTTAAACCTTCGAAATGAGAAAGCTTCATAGCGTGCTCCCATTCGAGATAGTTGTCGTAGTCGATTAGGATGTATCCCTTTTGTATTAATGTTTAACTGTAGTCCTTTTATGTATTCTAAGCGCTCAATAACCTTTAAAAAAGATTCTGGTGAAAATTGACCAGGTACTTCTTTTAACCAAGCTAAATAAGTTTTTGAAGAGTTAGGTATGAAATGGAGCAACCCACTTAATTTTTCCTTTTGTGAAAAGGTTAAAGATGATGTTAGTATCTTAAATATGCTTTTCTCTGCTCGTTTACGTGTTTCCCATATTGCTCGTTCTATAATTGCCATCGAAGGAAGTATAATCTTCCAAGTACGGAGTTCTTGCAATGCTATTTCAATGAGATATGTTGTATTTCCATTATTTAATGCATGTGGTTGAAGAAATTTAGATAACTTTCGATAGTCAGCAATTGTAAAGTTACGAAAACCGTATTCTTTTCGAATCTCTTCTATATGTTCATATCGTGTAGCGTCTCGTTGAGCATAGAGTCCCCAATCTTCTGTATTTACACCAATTTGTGTAGCTACAAATTCTAGAACGACATTCGGAATATCTCCTACATCAGATAAGGGCCATCCTGAATATCGTAAAACACTTAATTGAATAGCAAAACCTAGACGATTATAGTCCCTCCGATGGCGATTAATGATTTTGAGATCATGCTGACTGAAAGAAAAGTATGTACTTAATATCCATTCGCTTATATCAGAAGGGATTTGCATATATTGTTTTCGTTCTTCTGTTGTAAGAAGTTCTCTTACTCTCACATACATTAGAAGTCATCCCCTTTGTATTTGTTATTTCGCTTTCTGCAGATATTGATACAATGTAGCTCTTGAAACACCTAAGGTGTTACATATATCTTCAGTAGAATAATTTGGATCCTTCATTAAAGATTTAGCCATAGAAACCTGGGTTGTATCCATCACTTTAGGTCTTCCACCCAGACGTCCACGTGCACGAGCGGCTGACAATCCAGCTTGTGTACGTTCTTGAATCATTTCTCGCTCAAATTCAGCTAATGCTCCGAATACGTGAAAAATGAGTTTCCCTCCACTTGTAGAAGTATCCATATTTTCCTGAAGACTTCGAAAGGCAATTCCTTCTTCATTTAATATATTGATAGTTTCAATAAGGTGTTTGAGGGAACGACCTAAGCGATCTAATTTCCATACTACTAATGTATCGCCCTCGCATACGTAATCAAGAGCTTCATCTAATCCAGATCGAGATGAGGTAGATCCACTTACTACATCAGTAAAAACCCGTTTGCATCCAGCTTGTATAAGAGCATCTTTCTGTAAATCCAAATTTTGATCATGTGTAGACACACGAGCGTAGCCAATTAACAAATTATCACCTCCTTATACTTTTGTATTGTCTCATAACTCATAAAACAAAGGAATAATGAGATTTTGATTTTAAGACAAGTTTTGAGACGAATAACATAGCATTATTTTAATATCAAATAGAAAGCATAAAGAAGTCTCAAAAACGGAGGTTTTTGAGACTGAATAACGCGACTTAATATGTTCACCTCAACAATTTTTCCTTATCTCTCTCAACTTTTCCTAAACTTTGAGTTTGTGTATTCTCTGACGGTTGTTTTGAAATCAAGCAAATGGCTATTAATATCATTCCTATTCCCACAAGATGGATCAAAGATATTTCTTCACCTAATATGAGGATAGAAAGAACAATACTGCTAATCGGCAAAACGCTTGTCAATACGCCAGTTGTACTTGCTGAAACTTTTGAGATACCTTGGTACATCAAAATGAAAGCAATGACCGTCACAACAATCCCAAAATACAGTATCAGCCCCCACTCCGAAACGGATACTGTTTCAAATTGGAACCGGCTTCCCTCATAGAGGGAAAATGGTAAAAATAAGACCACCCCAAAAGCGCTGACAATCGTTGAAACGGCAAGAGGACTCACTTGTTGTGCGACACGTTTCCCTAATATGATAAATAAGGCTTCACCAATGACAGCACCGAAAATAAGCAAATTCCCGAATACGTGGGAAGAACCGCCTTCCATGTTTGGAAATGATCCGAAAACATTGATTACCAATGTCCCTGAAACGGCCAGCATAATTCCTACATTGATGCGTTTTGTCAGTTTTTCCTTGAGGAGAAGAAAAGCAAGCCACCCGGTGACAGCCGGAATGATGCTTGTAATGATTCCGCCTTCAATGGCTGTAGTTGATTTCAGTCCATATAACATAAAAATATTGAACAAAAACACACCAAATAATGCTTGTAAAAAAAGGATGAGAAAATTCTTTTTACCAATAGGAGGAATCCCTTCAAATTTTATTAGTAAAGGAACCAGAATAATGGTTGCGATTAGAAATCGCAGTTCGGATGCTACGAATACGGGAAAACTTTGGCCAATTAACTTACCCACTACGACTGAACTTCCCACAATAGTCATAGCCAAAGCAATTTTTAAATGGGGGATTAAATATTTATTCAATATTTCTGATCCCCTTTTATTACAGATGGATGGATTATATCCGTCACGGCACGATATAAATTTTCCGGATGTTCGGCTATCCGATGACATAAATACAAGTACCACTCTTTCCCGTAAGTCAAGTACACCCTAGCGTTATACCCTTTGTTATTTAATGTTTTCAACAAATCGGGACGTATCCCATAAAGCATTTCAACTTCCACATGAGGATGGTTCATATATTGACGCCGCTCCATTTCCCGAATAAGGGCTTCATCATGCGTCGCTATAGATACAGGATGATTGGCTTCAACCAATTGTTCTACAAGTTGGAGATACCGTTGATTCAAGTCAGTTGACCTAGGCATGGCAATATCGGAAGATTCTTGATAGGCCCCTTTAACAATCCGTATCTTTCCAGGACAATGTATCAGTTCCTGAATATCATAATCAGAACGATATAAGTGGGCTTGCAGTGTGATTCCCACATTTGGGTATTGCTCAGTTGTTCTTTTATAGATGGTAAGAATGTCATCTGTTTTAGATGATTCTTCCGCACTTATCATGAGTGTAATTTCATGCATTTTTGCCCTCTCCGCCAACTCCGTTAAATGGATATAGGCCGTTTCCGGATTTATGGACAACCCGATATGTGATAAATCGAGCGATACCGTTTGTTTCATGGACAGAGTACCCATGTCCTCAATAAGATCCAAAAACTCATTTTTTGCATTTTGGCATTCCTCTAAATCCTTTGTATTTTCCCCTATGTATTCCAGTGAAATAAGATAATCTTTTGTGATCAGCCCTTTTGCCGCTTCCATCCCCTCATGCCTCATTTCTCCGGTGACAAAGCGTTTTGCGGCTTGTAACAATAATGTATGGAGTTCAGGGGATTGTTGTATGTAGGATTTGATATGTTCATTTCGGGCAATCGATTTAAGTGCCTGGGCCACCTGAAATTCTGGATTTGTCATCGCATTTTCATCTCCTTTAGAACTGTTTGATCCAACTATATCATGCTAAAATGGTTTGTATTAGTACCATTTCATACGAACTTTAACAGTACCACTTTTAATGAAGGGAAAATATATATGTTTTGGATACCTATTGATCGGTCATCAGATATATCTTTAATTCGGCAGGTTTATCAACAAATACGTGAACGAATTTTAAATGGAGAGCTGCAATCAGGAGAAAAACTGCCATCAACACGGGAACTATCTTCTGAGTTAAAAGTGTCTAGAAATGTAATTTTAGAAGCTTATGATCAACTATTTGCCGAAGGCTTTTTGGTTGCTAGACGTGGTTCAGGGACATTTATTGCTGAAGGAACATATTTAGAAAAACATAAAAAAGCACCTCTATTTGATTCTTTATCTTGGTACAAAAAAACAAACAATGAAAGTAACATCATTAATTTTCGTTCAGGGATACCAGCCTTGGACTTATTTCCACGTAAGGCATGGGCAAGGTTGTCTCACACCATATGGAATGAAACGTCTCCTTCTACGTTTGGATACGATATTCCCGAAGGGCGTCCGGAATTAAGAGAGGTTTTATCACGTTATTTACTAAAAACAAGAGGGGTTTTTTGTCATCCAGAGCAATTGGTGATTACTTCCGGTGCAACCCAAGCTTTAACACTTGTTTCTAAGTTACTTTTGTCAACTGGTGACGAAGTGCTAATGGAAGATCCTATCACCAATGACATTCAAACGATTTTTAAAACTTCAGGAGCTTCTCTTTATCCTATACCAGCTGATGATAATGGGATGGATACATCTTTGTTGCCTTTAAATAAAAATCCAAAGTGCATCTTTATTACTCCTTCCCATCAGTTTCCTTTAGGTGGAACGTTACCGATTCAACGACGGGTTCAATTAATTAACTACTCGAGAAAAACAAATTGTTATCTTGTTGAGGATGATTATGACAGTGAGTTTCGATATGAAGGCTCACCTGTAAGTTCATTACAGGGATTGGATCCAGAGCGTGTGTTATATATTGGTTCATTTAGTAAAATCTTATCGCCGGCTCTTAGAATAGGGTATTTAGTTCTTCCCTCACACCTTATTGAAAAATGTCGTAGGTTAAAATGGTTTTCGGATTTACATACTCCTTCTTTAGATCAGCTTATCCTTGCTCGTTTTATTGCTGAAGGTTATTTAGAACGGCATATTATGAAGATGAAGAAAATCTATAAAAATCGAAGAGACTTCCTTATCCATCAATTAGAATCAACATTCTCGAATAAGATCAATATTTTCGGTTATTCTACAGGGTTACACCTGATTGTTGAATTCAATCAGTTTCAATTCACAAAAGAATTACTTGAGGAAACCCAACAACTTGGAGTGAAAGTATATCCTGTGGAAGACCACACCATTGAAAAAGGAAAACATCATAACCGAATTATTTTGGGGTATGGACATTTAACAAATGAAGAGATAAAGGAAGGCGTGAGCAGGCTACATAGGGCAATACCTTGTATATACTCTTTTTAACGAATAGACTTCCAACTTCTAAACTCAAAATTAAAGAGCCGATTTTTTCTTAGAGTAAAAAAATCGGCTCTTTTTATGTCGAAATTTGCTTAGCGTATATTTTTGTTAAAATGTGGGCGGGACCCCACATCCATCAACTTAAGAAAAGTAAACACCCCAAAAACAAAAAAATGAGCTGACTTCTCAAAATAACTAACTGTAGAGAAAGAAAAATTTCATTTAGTGGGTACTTCAAAACCTTAGCTTGATGGCGATGGGGTCACCATATCAAAAAAGAAAATTGTGCGTTTAGACATATTTTTCAACCGCTTCCTGTACGTTAAGGGACTCGTTATTTTTTTACAGTTTTTTATTATGAAATTCTAAATAACTAATTATAATAGGTGAAAAAAACGATCAATAGTTGGGGTACGGAAAGGATTCGAATTTACATTCTTTCTCAATACATATTATGGATAAATAAAGTAAAATATGGGTTAGGGTTATGTCTCATGTTGTGTTAATCCTAACAATAACTAAGGGTACATAATATGCTTTCATACCTTTGAATAATTTTGTTATAGAAGGGATGGAGATTTAAATGGCTCAAATTGTTGGTATTGATAGATACCTTTGTACTGGAGCTTTAATCTTTAAGTGTGAGGGCCTTTCCCTAAGTCTTGTCAGGAAGTAAGGAACAGTAAGCAAACACTTATACAATATGAATAGAGGAGAGGAATGCCTTATGAAAATACGTAGTCAAATTACATGTGCAAGTCTTGCCCTTTTCATAGCTGGAAGTTCCCTGTTATATACAACGCCAGCCTCAATTGTAAAAGCAGAGCCCACTCAAAATGTATCTAGTTCGTTACAAACAAGCACTCAACGAGATCGTAATTCCGTCAAGCAAGCAATGCGGGATACATTGCAACTTGGATACCCGGGGATACTTGCTAAAACTTCCGAGGGTGGAAAAACGTGGGGTTATGCCGCTGGGGTAGCGAATCTGAGCACCAAGCAACCAATGAAAACAGATTTTCGCTTTCGCATTGGAAGCGTGACGAAGACGTTCACCGCAACGGTTGTACTTCAATTAGCTGGAGAGAACCGCTTGAATCTAGATGACTCCATCGAAAAATGGTTGCCTGGTGTCATTCAAGGAAACGGATATGATGGTAACCAGATTAAGATCCGGCAGATATTGAACCATACAAGTGGTATCGCTGAATACTCAAGGTCAAAAGACGCTGATTTTATGGATACAAAAAAATCGTATACGGCTGAAGAGTTAGTGAAGATGGGGATTTCTCTGCCCCCAGACTTTGACCCAGGAGATGGTTGGTCTTATTCAAACACAGGATACGTATTACTGGGTATTCTTATTGAAAAAGTAACCAGAAACAGCTATGCGGAAGAGATTGAAAATCGGATTATTGAACCGCTTGAATTATCGAATACATTCCTACCTGGAAATTCAAGCGTTATTCCAGGCACCAAGCATGCCCGTGGATATGTCCAACCAGACGGAACAAGTGAGCTAAAAGACGTTACTTATTATAACCCAAGTGTAGCTAGCTCAGCTGGAGATATGATTTCTACTGCTGACGACTTAAATAAATTCTTCTCTTACTTGCTCGGTGGCAAATTACTGAAAGAACAGCAACTAAAACAAATGCTTACTACAGTTCCTACAGGAAGTGA
Organism: Bacillus sp. NPDC077411; assembly: GCF_044543425.1. NCBI lineage: Bacteria > Bacillati > Bacillota > Bacilli > Caryophanales > Bacillaceae > Bacillus > Bacillus sp. NPDC077411. Next base: position 147,045 of record NZ_JBITWA010000013.1, read on the forward strand.
AGGAATCGATGGATATGGTCTTGGAATCTATGAAACTAAGCTTCCAAACGGTGTCTCGATATGGGGACACACAGGTGGCATTCTAGGGTTTACTACTCTTGTTGGAGGTAAACTTGGAGGCAAGCATACGTTGGTCGTCAATTGGAATAGTTTGGGTAGAACTGACAGTCCTAATCCTTTTAAAAATATTTTACTTGCTGAATTTAGCAAGTAGGGGTCACCATACATGCCCATCAGCTTAAGAGATTTTAATACCCTCAAATACCAAAAAACGTTATCCTTTCTAAATAAGCTAAATTAGAAAGGATGACGTTTTCTTATGCATTTTTCGATTCAAGATGAATTACAATCATTTGCGGAAGAATTACAACGATATGTTACACCTGTATTCTTAGAAGAACTTGCAAGAGAAATCGGATTTATAAAACGAAAACGTAAGTTTTCTGGTTCAGACTTAGCTACTATTTGCATTTGGATCAGTCAACGGGTAGCAAGTGATCCTTTAGTTCGATTATGTAGTAGGCTTCATGCAGCTACTGGTACTTTAATCAGTCCTGAAGGCTTAAATAAACGCTTAAATACAAAAGCAGTTTTAGTTTTAAAACATCTTTTTTCTTTACTGTTACAACAAAAAGTATGTGAACAAACGCAAATTTCTAACCACCTCTTCTCTTATTTTCAACGAATTCGTATCCTAGATGCCACCGTATTTCAAGTGCCAAATGCCTTAGAGAATTTATATCCAGGCTCTGGAGGATGTGCCCAAACAGCGGGAATTAAAATTCAATTAGAATATGATTTGCACAGTGGACAATTTCTTAACTTTCAAGTTGGACCAGGAAAAAATAATGACAAAACATTTGGTACGGAGTGCTTAGATACTTTACGACCAGGAGATTTATGTATTCGTGATTTGGGTTATTTTTCATTGGAAGACTTAGATCAAATGGATCAACGAGGTACATACTATATTTCTCGTTTGAAATTAAACACGAATGTATATGTGAAAAATCCAAACCCGGAATACTTTAAAAATGGTGCAATAAAAAAACAATCGGAATACATACAAATTGATGTGAAACAGATTTTAAACCAACTACACCCCGGAGAAACATTTGAATTAAAACATGCTTATATTGGTGATAAACAACAACTGTTTTCACGTGTTATTTTTAATCGATTAACAGAAAAACAACTTCAAAAAAGACGAGCGAAAATCTTGGAGAAAGAAAAATCCAAAAATAGAACGTACTCAGAGAAAAGTAAAATGGTAGCGGGATTAAACGTGTACGTGACGAATACACCTTGGGAATGGGTTCCGATGGAACAGGTACATGAGTTATATACTTTGCGTTGGCAAATAGAGATTGTCTTTAAAACATGGAAATCACTCTTCAAAATAGACCATTATCGTAATGTAAAACAAGAACGATTAGAGTGCCAATTATATGGAAAGCTAATCGCTATTTTTCTGTGCTCCTCTACTATGTTTAAAATGCGCCAACTTCTTTTGCAAAAGAAGAAAAGAGAATTAAGCGAATATAAAGCGATAGGAATGATCCAAGATTATTTATATCTTTTATATCAAGCTATACAGAAAGACACTCAAGAAATAACAAAGATTCTAATCCGTCTATTCCACCTACTACAGAAAAATGGGCGGAAATCTCATCGATATGAGAAGAAAACAGTCTTTGATATTATGGGTGTTGTCTATGAGTATAGTAGACTTAGAAAACAAAAAAAAGCTGCATAATCTTTAAAAATGATACCTATTTAGGTTTATTTAGCATGCTTATTTTTAAGGACACAAAATATTTTAAGAGTTTTTTAGTTCAAATGAACAAAAATTCATTTTATTTCCGTTCTTAAGTTGATGGGCATGGGGCGGGACCCCATCGCTATCAAGCTAAGGTTAGGAACGGTCAGTTTCAGAAGAACTTTTTTTCTTTTTCTAAAAATCAGTGTAGATCATTGGAAATTTTGCATATCAAATAAACCCTAACGGGTTTCAATTTTTTATTAAGCTGCTTGATTGTCCGACATGGTACAATTGTAAACGACACCTAATATATCAAAGACTGTTTTCTTCTTGTATCGATGAGATTTCCGTCCGTTTCGCTGTAGGAGGTTAAACAGACGAAGAAGAATCTTTGATAATCCTTGGGTGTCTTTTTGCATTGCTCGAAACAGAAGAAAAAAATAGTCTTTAATCATATATATGGCTTTATATTCACTCAGCTCTTGTTTCTTTTTTATGAGAAGTAACTTCCGCATTTGAAACATAATAGAGGAACAGAGTAGAATGGCAATCAGTTGCCCATACAAATGGCATTCCAATCGTTCTCGTTTTATCTTTTTACAATGATGAATGTGAAAGAATGATTTCCACGTTTTAAATAAAATTTCGATTTG
>NZ_JBITWA010000014.1:0-143853 GCF_044543425.1 Bacillus sp. NPDC077411
AATGGTGAAATTATTGCGTATAACGTAGAGAAACGTCCTGTTTACCCATTAGTCTCAAAAATGTTGGATAAGGCTTTTCAACAATTAAAAGATGGTGAATTTCCTATCCTCCACTCGGATCAGGGATGGCACTATCAAATGAAGGAATACCAACATGTATTGAAAGAAAAAGGAATTACACAAAGTATGTCTCGTAAAGGGAATTGTTTAGATAACGCAGTCATCGAAAATTTCTTTGGCTTATTAAAGTCTGAATTACTCTACTTACAAGAGTTCGAAAGTATGGAACACTTTAAATTAGAATTAGAAAAATATATTCACTACTATAATCATGATCGAATCAAAACAAAACTAAAAGGAATGAGCCCTGTACAATACAGAACGCATTCCTCATTAGCTGCTTAAAATATGTGTCTAACTTTTTGGGTTCACTTCAATCTCCAATGAGGTGCTTTTATATATATTTACACACGTACAGCTGTACCGCTTACCGCAACCATTAACATTCCGTCGCGAACCACTTCGTAGTCTACGTCGATACCAACGATTGCATTGGCACCTTTTTGAGCTGCAAGTTGTTTCATTTCTTCCATCGCAATGTCACGAGCTTCTTTCAATTTACTTTCATATGCACCAGAACGGCCGCCGACAACGTCACGAACAGAAGCAAATAAGTCGCGAACGATATTTGCACCCATAATTGCTTCACCGTTTACGATGTCTACATACTCAATAATTTCTTTACCTTGAATAGTATTAGTTGTTGTTACGATCATGATTAACACGCTCCTATAATCTCTAAAAGTTTATTGCTATTTCTTATGTTCTTATTATTACATGGAGACAGTAAAGTAACTATCTCATAACCTTACATAAAGATGACAGTTTTGTAATATTTCCTAAGTACTGAAATGAACGATATATACAAGTTAAAAAATAGGCATAAAACCCCTTCCTTTTTAGGTGGGTGAGAGCAGCTGGCCGCGCATAGAAACGGTCAGGGCCTTTTTTTACCACATGCAAAGTTTAAAACAAAAGAAGAAAGCGAGTGCAGGTCATAGTATAATTTCCATAGCATCGACTTATATGCTGAACGCTTAAAATGGATATCATGTTGAAAAAATCTTTTTTAAGGCCACTTGACTTCTGTTTATGTTGTAACTATAATGATTACAACAAAGGGGTGATAAATATGAAAATTAGTAGCCGTTTTACGATTGCTGTGCATATTTTATCTCTCCTAAAAAGTAATCCACCTTCTATTTGTACTTCAGAGTATATAGGGGAAAGTGTAAATACAAATCCAGTAATTATTCGGAAAGTACTATCGTATTTAAAAAAAGCAGGTTTTGTTGAAGTACGCCGCGGCGCAGGAGGAGCTTACCTCGTGAAAGAGTTGTGTGAGATTACCTTGTTAGATGTGTACCGAGCCGTAGATGTGGTGGAAGAGGAAAAGTTATTTCATTTTCATGAAAATCCAAATCCTAATTGTCCGGTAGGAGCAAATATACAAGCCGTTTTAGAAGTGATTTTAGTTCAGGCACAAGAAGCGCTTGAGCTCGTATTGGAAAGCATAACAATGGAGAAATTAGTTATATCATTAGTAAATCAAATACATTCTGCAAAGTAATTTTTTTTTAACTCAGTTGTAACTTAGTTGATTACAATAAAAAGAAAAGTGAGGGAACATAAACATGACTGTAAAAATTAAAGCTTATTCTGATTTTATATGTCCATTTTGTTTTTTAGGAAAAGCTCCTTTGGATGAGATTGTAAAGGGGAAAGATGTAGAAGTAGAATGGATGCCATTTGAATTACGCCCAAGTCCATATCCAAAAATCGATCCATGGAAAGAGCCTGATAAGTTAGGTTCATGGGATTCATTTATTGTTCCTACCGCAAAAAAATTAGGAGTAGAAATGCGTTTACCTCGTGTTTCTCCGCACCCGTATACAAACCTTGCCTTTGAGGGATACCACTTTGCGAAGGAACATGGAAAAGGAAATGCGTTTCACGATAGAGTGTTTGCTGCCTTTTTCCAAGAAGAACAAAATATTGAAGATATCGAAGTATTAACAAAATTGGCAGGGGAAGTTGGACTCCCTAAAGAAGCATTTAAAGAAGCATTAGTATCAAGAAAGTATAAAGACGTACAAGAAGAAGCGTTGCAACATGCTTACGAAGAAGCACAGATTATGGCTGTTCCAACATTCGTTATTGGTGATGAAGTGATTCAAGGATTAGCGAGCAAAGAAAGATTAGCAAAAGCAATCGATCAAGAGCTAGCAAAAAGTAAGGAAAATGAATTAGATGGAATGCAATGTAATGTAGATGGATATTGTTAATAAGATATTGGATGATAATCAACATATAAGGTATTGGAGGAATGAAACATGTCAGTTACTACAACAAATTTAAAAGATGCAATTATGAATCGCCGTTCTATTCGTAAAGTAAAAAAGACCGAAAATATTACGAAAGAAAGAATTAGTGACGTTTTAAAAACTGCTTTATACGCACCATCAGCTTTTAACATGCAAAGTGGCCGCATCGTTGTATTAATGGATGCAGAGCATGAAAAGTTTTGGGATATCGTAAAAGAAACGCTTCGTGCCCTTGTTCCGGCAGAAAATTTTGAGGAAACTGCAGCAAGACTGCAAGGATTCCGTGATGGAGTAGGAACAGTGTTATTCTTTGAAAATCAAGAAACTGTGAAGAGAATGCAAGAAAACGCGCCGTTATACAAAGAGCAATTCCCATTCTGGTCTCATCAAGGAAGTGCAATGCTGCAATATGCAACATGGATGGCTTTATCTGCAGAAGGAATCGGAGCGTCTCTGCAACACTACAACCCAATTGTTGATGAAGAAGTAAAACAAACTTGGAACATTCCAGCAGAGTGGAGCCTAGTAGGACAAATGCCATTTGGTGAGCCGGATGAGCAGCCAGGCGAAAGAACGTTTTTAGCTTATGAAGATGTAGTTAAATTTTATTAAGAAAAGCGAATGATTTCCTGAATAGGGAACACGCAGTCATTATGGCGAATGGATTCAACTTAAAAATCGGACTATGACTATACTTAAAGAAAAAACGTCTCAAAAATTAGAGGCGTTTTTTATATTTATATAATGATTAAAAAAGTGGATAATATGATTACTTGTTAATGCTTATATAATCATGCAAACATTGTTAATGTGGTAAAATAATCTTGTTTCCTTATGAAATAAGTCGTATTTATTTATTGGAATATAATACAGAATATTGTTAATTATCTTTTTTTATTGAAGAGAAGAGAGATTTACAGTATATTTTTTGAGAAACATTTATTTTGATATAAAAAGGAGTTATTTATTTGAAGAAAATATTTAAAGTACTTTTATTACTAGTAGCATTAGTGGGCGGTAGTGTAGCTGTATTTTTAGCCTATATTATGATTACAGATGAGAAACCTGTTAGTGTTCTGAAATTAAATGTAGAAAATAAGAATGACAAGGTTTTAAAACAGGGAGACACATTTACAGCGACGACTTTTAACGTAGGTTATGCTGGTTTGGATAAAGATCAAGACTTTTTTATGGACGGGGGAGAAGGCTCTCGTTCTAGCAGTAAAGAACAAACAGAAAAGAATCTTAACAACATGCTATCTTTTTTACAAAAAGAAGATTCTGATTTTATCTTATTGCAAGAGGTGGATACGAAATCTTCAAGATCATTTGATGTGAATGAATATGCCGTATTTAAGAACGGTTTGAAAAACTATGAATCTTCTTTCGGATATAACTATCATGCACAGTGGGTACCTGTTCCGATTACTAATCCAATGGGATATACGAATTCAGGAATGAGTTCATTTTCTAAGTATAAGATTGATACAGCAACAAGATTTCAACTGCCAGGGAAAGAGCCTTGGCCAAAACAATTATTTGATTTAGACCGAGCAATCGTTGAGCATAAAATCCCTGTGAGTAATGGGAAATATTTAAGACTCGTTAATCTTCATTTATCTGCTTATGATAAAGGCGGAAAAATAAGAAGGCAGCAAGTTGATTATTTGAAAGAGTATATGAACGAACACTATAAAAACGGTGATTATGTGATACTCGGTGGTGATTGGAATCAACTAGTCTCTGATGTACAGCTAAAAGATCCGAAGTTTCAAAAAGTATGGCCTGAATGGTTAGTACAATTGCCAAAAGATTTCACGGACGGTGGATTCCAGTGGGCAGTAGATCCTAATGTTTGGACCGTTCGCGATGATGTGAAGAAATATGTAGAAGGTGAGAATTTCGTTACGATTATTGATGGATTTTTAGTTTCGCCAAATGTAGAAATCGTAAATGTACATGGAAATGATCTGAAGTTTGAAAATAGTGATCATAATCCGGTAAGTGCGGTGTTTAAATTAAAATAAGTTTTATTTTGTGAATAACTTTTTGTAGCGGCACAAGTGAAACAGCTAGAAGTAATTTTAGAGAAATAGATGAACAGACTTGTCTTAAAAAACGTCTCAAGCTTTGTTGGGACGTTTTTTTTTATGCAGGAAATATAAATTTTTGAAACCAAAACATTCCATATCCTATCTAATAAGTGGAAGGAGGGATAAGATGGATGAAATAAAATTAGTGAAAAAAGCAAAAAAGGGTGATGATGCAGCGTTTGAACAGCTCATTAGCCTTCATCAGGATCAATTATATCGTACAGCTTATATGTATGTGCAAAATAAAGAAGATGCATTAGATATCGTACAAGAAACGGTTTATAAAGCGTACTTATCTTTAGAGCAATTACAAAAACCAAACTTTTTTCTGACGTGGTTGACGCGTATTTTAATACATAACGCTTACCAAGTATTAAATGAGAAGAAGAAGGTTCAACAATTAGAAGATAGCAGGGAATGCAAAGATGTACGAAACGTGGCAAACCGAATTGAGCAAAACATTGACTTACAAGCAGCAATTGGAAAACTAGATGAAAACTATCAAACTGTTATTATTTTACATTATTATTATGATCTTCCGATAAACCAAATTGCTTGGCATATGAATGTACCTGAAGGAACTGTCAAAACGTATTTGCATAGGGCGAGAAAATCGTTAAAGAAATTATTAGGAGGGAGTGATGAGAATTGGATAAACAGTGGGTTAATGATGAAATAAACAAAATCGAAGTTCCTCGGGAAGAATTACAGATAGCGATAAAAAAAGGTGTGAATAGAGCAAAGCAAGAAAAACCGACAAAAAGAAAATATAAACGAAGAAAGATTGCATGGTTAGCTGCTGCATCAGTATGTATAGGTGTGCTAGGCTCAGGCTTTGTTTTCCCGCAAATGAATCGTGTATTAGCAGAAGTTCCGCTTATAGGAAAAGTGTATGATTATTTTCATGATACGATGGGTCAAAATCTGTTTGCGAGTAAACTCGTAACAGAATTGAATCAACAAGCAGTAAGTAATGGAGTTAGTGTAACGATGAAAAGTGTGTATTATGATGGCGGCCGGATTGGGATAACGTTTACGGTTGATAATCCGGATAAAGGCGCGAAAAATGCTGTATCTCATGATCGTTTTTATTATACATATAAGCTTGCTGACGGAAGTCCAAAGTGGATGAAAAGCGCTTCGGGTGGCGGGAGAGTAACAAAGAATGGTTGGTTTGGAAATATCAAAATTGATTACCCTGAAAAAGAATTACCTCCAAATACAACATTACCAATTACCATTACATCTATCGGTGAAACGAGAGGATTTTGGAAGTTCGATATTCCCGTGAAACAATTAGAAAATAAAAAAATTAACTCGAAGCAGTCTGTTAGCAGTGAGGATCAGCAGCATACATTTAACTTTGAAAATATTACAATCGGTAAAGGAGCAACAACGATTGACTACAAAGCAATTTATCCGCTTGTTGGCGAGAACGACTTAGCACGAATCCACAAAATAACAGATGATAAAGGGAACGAAATTGATATGTCTACTTCAGGGATTGAATTTGGCAGAGAAAAAGTAGGCGATCATGTAGAATCTGCAGAGCGTTCTATTTTCGAGAAAATTCCTGATAGTGCGGAATTTATTACAATATATCCTTTTGTACGATTATCAGAAAAACCAGCAATTGTGAAGCTAGATGAAAAAACACCATTTGAAATGAAGAGCACGCGCAGTGATTTCAAAATAATTGTTAACCACATCCAGCATAAGAATCAGCGGCTAATTGTAAATTACACACTTCAAAATGTCGATACAAAACATATATCTATGGACGAATTAATCAATTTTGGCGAGGCGATGAATCTAACTGATTCTTCGTACATGGATCAAGATATCGTACCGCGTGGACATAATGTAAAAGGAAGTACCGTGAAAGTACTAGATAAGGAAAAACTTCAATTTGAAGGAACGTTTCAATTAGATGGGAAATATGGTGTGGAGAATTTCAGTTTAAAGGATTACGTATTAGAGGTGCTGATGTCGCCGTATCACCCAAATAAAACATTACCGCCTGTTCAGATTAAAGTAAAATAAGGTTACACCTCATGATTTTACATGTACTTGGTTATAGTAACAAAAGAACGATAACCAAGGAGGCTGCAACTATGGATAACAGTAGTAATTTTGTAGAGAAACTGCACGATACACAGGAGAAAGCGGAACGAAATAAAAAGCGTCAAGGTAACGGAAACCCGGGCAAGAAAAAGCCGAATAAAACGCATAAATAAAAAAGAAACCCACCTTTTTGGGAAGGTGGGTTTTGTTGATTTCATTGCGTTGCATTTGTTTTTTTTCTGCGAATGTATAGAAAAGCCAAAGCGGCAAGAACGGAAAAAATAATTAATACAACTAATAAAATAAGCCCGTAACGGTGAACGTAATGACTGATTAGATGCCAGTCTTTCCCGAATTGTAATCCTAATTGAATAAAAGTAAAGCTCCATATGAATGCTCCTAGATAAGCGTACAGACAAAATGTCCGAATACGCAGACTGGAAATGCCGGTTAAATAGGCAGTAACATGCCGCACTCCTGGAATGAAGTAGCCAAAAATAAGTAAAGGAGGACCGATTTTTTGAAAGAGAGCTTGTGTCCGAGCAATTTTGTTTTCTGTAATGTGCATTTTAGGACCAAATTTCTTTAAGAAGGGAAGCCCAAGTCTTTTTCCTAATATGTAACTAAGCGAAATACCAACTGCCGAGCCAAACCATGCGCTTAATAAGGCGATAAAGAAGTGCATTTTCCCTTGAAATATATAATATCCTACAAAAGTTAATAACGTTTCATCTGGTATTGGTAATCCAATAATTCCCCCAACTAACGCCATGATTAGTCCGAAATATCCATAATGCGAAATGACATAATTTAAGTGCTGTTCTATTTGTGATCACCATCCGTTTCATCTGCAATAAGAACTATTGTATATGTCTTTTAGTTTCACCCAATTACGCACAATCATTACTATATTGCTGCTTCATTTTGTGTGAAATGGTATGTATAAATCTATCATGTAGCTAAATATATTTATTTATTATAACAAATTTTGTTTTAGAACCCTCTGAAAATAAAGGGGAGTAGCTTCGCTCAACGTTTTGCGTTAGCATAAAACGTTATTATTTTCATTTCTAAAACTTTTTTTAAATTTTTTAAAACGACGGACATAAAATCATATGTCCTTTCGAATAATATAGTGGAAAGTTATAAACATAATTATATAAAGAGGAGAAAATGAAAATGATAGGAAAATATGAAGATATCGCTGAAATATTAAAAGTATTGGCGCATCCTGTGCGTTTAAATTTAGTTGAAACATTGATTACGAAAGGCCCTACGAATGTAACAACAATGTATGAAAAGTTGGGAATGCCTCAAAGTACAGTTAGTCAGCACTTAGCGAAATTAAAAGCTGCTAAAATTGTTTCGGGCACTCGAAAAGGGTTAGAAATTTATTATGAAGTAGTGGATAGTCGTACGAAGATGATTGTAGCCAATATTATTTAAATGAAAATGACGGAGTTCTTATATTTTTTAACAGTCTAATATTTTATTGTAGACTCTAAAATATAATATTAGACTGTTAAACGATTTATAGAGAGAAAAGATTCGAAATCATGTCATAGAGCACAATTCGGTTAAAGAGAATTGTGCTTTTTTTATGCATTATATTTTCATGTCAGAAAAGATAACATGTATTCATTTCTTGTAAGCGTTTGTATTTAAGAGTATTTTAAAGAAAAACAAAGAATTTGAGAGATAATGCGATATGAAATTGTTGTTTTGTCGAAAATTGTTGATTTTTGAATGGATTTAAATTACAATTGAATTTATGTAAGAAAAAAGGGAGGGGACAACATGATTAGCATTTTAGAAAAATCCGTTGAAACAACAAATAATATTCTATGGACTTATGTAATTATTACAATGTTAATTGGCTTAGGTCTTTATTTTTCTTTTAAACTGAAGTTCGTTCAAATTCGTCATCTAGGGGAAATGGCGGGTAAAAAAGGTAGCGTTTCTTCTTTCCAATCTTTCTGTATAAGTTCTGCAGCCCGCATCGGGATTGGTAACTTAGCAGGGGAGCACTAGCGATTTCGTTAGGTAGTCCAGCTTACTATATGGAAAAAGGTTTAAATAAGCGCTGGATGAGAATTTTATTTTCTATCTTAATTACAATTAGTTATGAACTAATTTTCAACTCTGTACAAGCAAATACAGTTACACTTGCTTTGAAGAATTAAGAATGCATTTGGTCTTGAACGTTATATATAAGTCCAATTTAAAAATCCGGCATACGGAACAAGCATGATGGTGCAACTGTTAGCTGTACGGTTACATGTTATGGATATTCGCATAAACGAGGAAATACTATTTTCATAGAAAATTTTTACCTGTGTTGCATGTGTGTATGAGACGAGCTTATTTATGTCGGAAAAATAAGATTATTTTATATGAATTAGGGCTACTAAATTTTGATATGAGGTGATGATATGGGACAATTTTTGTCGGATCTATTGGGATTAACAAATGATTTTCTGTGGTCTAAATTGTTAATTATTATGCTTGTTACTTTCGGAATTTATTTTACGTTTAAATCGAAATTTGTACAGTTTCGAATGTTAAAGGAAATGGTCCGTGTGTTAATGGAAGGGAAATCTGGTTCTAAAGACGAAGTTTCCCCATTTCAAGCGTTCTGTATTGGTATGGCTGCTCGCGTTGGAACTGGAAATATCACAGGAATTGCGATTGCGATTGCATTAGGCGGTCCTGGAGCGGTATTCTGGATGTGGATTATTTCTATTATTAGCTCAGCATCCAGCTTTGTTGAAAGTACGTTAGCGCAAATATATAAAGTAAAAGATAAAAATGGTTTCCGCGGTGGTCCATCCTATTATATGGAAAAAGGATTAAACAAACGTTGGATGGGAGTATTATTCTCCATTTTAATTACGATCACTTTCGGTCTTGTATTCAATTCTGTACAATCAAATACCGTTACAATTGCTTTTGAGAACGCATTCGGTACAGATCGTTTAACTTTAGGAATTATTATGGCTCTTGCTTTCGCTGCGATTATCTTTGGCGGTGTGCAGCGTATTGCAAAAATGGCTGAATACAAAGTGATGTTTCTAGCGGTGTTATACATTGGTATTGCATTATTTGTTATAGTTACAAACATAACAAAAATGCCAGAAGTTCTTTCTCTTATTGTTCAAAACGCATTTGGCTTTAAACAAATAGCAGGCGGTTCAATCGGCGCAGCGCTCATGCATGGGGTTAAACGTGGTTTATTCTCAAATGAAGCTGGTATGGGAAGTGCGCCAAACGTTGCCGCAACGGCAACAACAAGCCATCCGGTGAAACAAGGACTTATTCAAGCATTTGGTGTATTAACGGATACACTGATTGTCTGTACAAGCACAGCATTTATTATTTTACTTTCTGATGCATACAAACAACCAGAGCTAAATGGTATTGCACTTACACAAGCAGCATTAAGTGAACATGTCGGCTCTTGGGCATCAGGGTGTCTTGCTATCTTTATTTTCCTATTTGGATTCGGTGCGTTAATTGGTAACTATTATTACGGAGAAACAAATATTCGATTCTTAAACAATAGTAAAGTATGGTTGATGGTATACCGAATAAGCGTGTTAGCCATGATTGTATTCGGTTCTGTTGCAAAGATCCAATTTGTATGGGATTTAGCTGATTTATTTATGGGCTTTATGGTTATCATAAATTTAATTGCGATTGCGTTTCTTGGTAAATTTGCATTTGCTGCACTTACAGACTATATGAAGCAGAAGAAACAAGGGAAAGATCCTGTATTCCATGCAAGTTCTATCCCGGGACTAAAAAATGCAGAATGCTGGGAAGATCCAGTAATTGAAAAAGAAAAACAATTAGGTTAGTAACGCAAAGGAACATAGAGGCGGGACTCTATGTTCCTTTTTTTGTATATTTTTCCCTTTGAAAAATATATTGCTTTTTGTAAAGATAACGCTTACAATCAGTTTATGGATGAAACAAAATGATATCATTCTCATATTCCACAATAATTATTCAGTATAGAATTTCGTCTAATGCAAACGCTTACTCATATAGGAAGTAATTTGCATGTAAAGGTATTTATCTTTTTAATCTGAATTGTCAGACGTCTATCGTTAGACAACTGTTGCATCTTGGTAAATCAAACTACAAAATGGAGGATTCAAGTATGAAATTTGTCATGTTTCTTGTAGGACTAATTGCTGTATTTATACTAGCGTTTCTTGTAAGTAGCGATCGGAAAAAGATTAAATATAAGCCAATTGCTATTATGCTTGTTATTCAACTAGGATTATCATATTTCTTATTAAATACACAGATTGGATACTATTTAATTAAAGGAATTTCTGATGGATTTAGTACAATTTTAAAATTTGCGGACGCTGGAATTAACTTTGTATTTGGTGGAATGGTAAATAAGGGAGAATTCACATTTTTCCTTTCTGTATTACTTCCAATTATTTTCTTAGCAGTGTTAATTGGAATTCTGCAACATCTTAGAATTTTACCAGTCATTATTAAAGCAATTGGATTCTTATTAAGTAAAATAAATGGTTTAGGAAGATTAGAATCTTATAATGCAGTAGCAGCGGCAATTGTTGGCCAAGGGGAAGTATTTATTACAGTTAAAGATCAACTAAGTAAATTGCCAAAAAATCGTTTATATACACTCTGTGCATCTTCTATGTCGACAGTTTCCATGTCAATCGTTGGTTCTTACATGAAAATGCTTGACCCTAAATATGTTGTAACAGCACTTGTTTTAAACTTATTTAGTGGATTTATTATCATTCACATTTTAAATCCTTACGATGTAAAAGAAGAGGATGATATTTTAGAGTTACAAGAGGACAAGAACCAAACGTTCTTCGAAATGCTAGGCGAGTACATTATGTTAGGATTTTCAATTGCAGTTACAGTAGCAGCAATGTTAATCGGATTCATTGCATTGATGGCAGCAATTAACGGTCTATTTGATTCTATTTTCGGTATCACATTCCAAACGATCTTAGGATATGTGTTCTCACCATTAGCATTCATCATGGGTATTCCAGCATCTGAGATGGTAACAGCTGGACAAATTATGGCAACAAAATTAGTAACAAACGAATTTGTTGCGATGCTTGATTTAGGAAAAGCAGCTGGTGGTTTAACACCTCGTACAGTTGGTATCTTATCTGTATTCCTTGTATCATTTGCAAACTTCTCATCTATCGGAATTATCGCAGGTGCAACGAAGAGTATCGATGAAAAACAAGCAAATGTTGTATCTTCTTTCGGATTAAAACTTGTATACGGTGCAACATTAGTAAGTGTCTTATCAGCGATTATCGTTGGGGTTATGCTATAAGATAAAATAAAAAGCAATGAGCAGCGGGCTCATTGCTTTTTTTGTTTACTCAGCAGGCGGAGTAAATGTACGTTTTTCTAATTCGGCATCTAACATAAACAATGCGTTTGAATCGCTTGTAATTCGTTTTAATTTTTGAATGATGCTATCGAAAGATGCTTCTTCTTCTACTTGCTCATCAACGAACCATTTTAAGAAGGTGATGGTAGCATGTTCGCGTTCATCCCATGCAATATCAGATAGGTTATAAATACGTTTTGTAACCTCACGCTCGTGCTCAAGGGCGATTTCAAAAGCTGATAAAATCGATTCGTATTCGTTATTTGGATGATCAAATCCAGTAATGATTGCACGCTCACCGCGATCATTAATATAATTGTACAGCTTCATAGCATGGAAACGCTCTTCCTCTGCTTGTACAAGAAAGAAATTTGCAAATCCATCATAGCTCTCTGATGTACAGTATGCTGCCATTGCCATATACACATGGGCTGAGTAAAATTCAAAATTCATTTGATCATTTAGTGCTTCACGTAATTTTGGAGATAACATAAAAAGACCCCTTTCATATTATTACAATATAATCATATCATAGTTGAAAATAATTCTCATTTATTATTTGAATCGTTTGGAAAGTTTTTTCACGTGTGTTTCCATAATATCTTGCAAATCTAGGTTATATTTTTGCGCTAAAATTATAAGGTTTCCTAGTACATCTCCAAGTTCTTCTTTCAACTCTATTGTTAATTCTTCTTCGCTCTTCGTCGTTTCATCTGGGCGATCGCGGCCGATTTCGATAGCACGCACAACGCGAGAAACTTCGCCAACTTCTTCCGCTAAAAAATTAACGCGAATAAAAGAATTATATTGGGCCCAGCCCCGCTCATGATAAAATTGTTCCACCCATCTTTGAAATTCATTCGTATCCATCCTTTTCTCATCCTCCCAATATGTAGTATGATTACATTGTAGCATAACAATATATAGTTTTGGGGTGGAAGAATGAAACGGATTTGTGTGTTTGCAGGATCGAATGTTGGGGAGCGTCTAGAATTTCAAACAGAAGCTCGTCAGCTTGGAAAGATACTAGTTCAAAATAATATAGAGCTTGTATACGGCGGCTCTTGTGTTGGATTAATGGGAGAAGTAGCAAATCAAGTATTAGAGCTAGGGGGCCGTGTAACAGGCATCATGCCGCGTGGGTTATTTAGAGGAGAAATTGTTCACCACGGTTTAACGGAACTAATCGAAGTAGAAACAATGCATGAAAGAAAATCGAAAATGAGTGAACTTGCTGATGCATTTATTGCATTGCCAGGTGGATATGGAACATTTGAAGAGTTGTTTGAAGTTGTATGTTGGTCACAAATCGGGATTCATGAAAAGCCTGTTGGATTGCTCAACATTGCAGAATTCTACACACCATTATTACAAATGGTGGACCGTGCAGCAGCAGAAGGATTTATGAATCCATCAAATAAAGAATTGCTTGTTTCTGCACAAACAGCTAACGAATTATTTGTGGAGATGAAGAGTTACAAAAGACCAGTTATGGGTAATAAGTGGAAACAGTTAACATGATGAAAAACCGAGTGGAGTGTCCCACTTGGTTTTTTTGTATATTTTTCTTGTCAAATATTAGAAAAAGCGCCGATATATTGGCGCCGCCTTTCTTATGATCCAGCTTCACCTCCTAGCCCCTCATGTCTAAGAACCTTCCACACGAGAAGGTAAAAAGCACCTTCTGTGTGAAAGAACCTTAGCCAACGGGGCTAAACAGTCGGCTCCGCTTTTCTTATTGATTCAAGAATGCGCGCAGCATCCATGCGTGTTTTTCAAGTTCTGTGTAGATGCCAAGTAGTAGGTCAGATGTCATTTCATCGTCTGTATCTTGTGCGATTTCCATGCCTTTTTTTAGTTCGCTTAGCATCATTTCGTAGTCCTTCATAATCGCTTCGACCATCCCTTCTGCAGTTTCTCCGTAAGCTGCCTCTTGAACAGAAGATAATGTTAAGTATTCTTTCATTGTTGCTACTGGTTTGCCGCCAATTGCTAAAATACGTTCTGCGATTTCATCGATGTGCGTAGCTGCTTCTGTATAAAGTTGTTCGAATTTCTCATGAAGTGTAAAGAATTGAGGTCCTGTAACGTACCAGTGGAAGTTGTGTAATTTTGTGAATAAAACGTTCCAGTTTGCTACTTGTTTGTTTAATACTTCAATTACTTGTGTGTTCATGTAATCAATCCCCTTTTAAATTATTATACTGTTTGTTAATGTGGTCAATTTCTTTTTAAATTATTATTTTATACTATTTACTAATTTATAATAATTATAATATAATAACAGGTATAAAATCAACTCTTTTTGCATATATAATTTTAAAATATTTTGTAACGCACATGTATGTTTAAAATAAGAGCTAATGTGACATACAGGTAACAAAGAGTAAAGAGAAAGGAGAATGAAAATGCAGCTCCCATTTCAAAGGATATATCAACAAGCTGGGAACTGGTATGTACTTGATGACGATTTTCCATGGGATATAAATCAAGTAAAGAGAGATGTTTTCTCGTTAATTGAACGACGTGAGGTACCTGTTATTTTCTGTGATACGTGCGAAACGAATGATGTGTTAATACGATTAGGAGAAGAGGAAGAAGAATTTTTATTTCCTTTGAGCGGATTTTATCATAAAGAAAAGCGGCTCATTTTTGTTTGTATGTGGGAGAAGTATGAGAATGTATTAGAAACATTGTTGCATGAGTTTCGGCATGATATGCAGCATGAACATAAGTTATTGTATGTTGGGGATGAAATGTATGAAAAGCGGTGGATTGAAAAAGATGCAAGGGTATTTGCGAAGAGAAAGCTGAGAGAATATAGGAGAAGGTATGTGAACTAAAACATAGTATATACTATGTTTTAGTTTTTAACTTACAAAAAGAAAGTAATTGACATTTATTAAGTTTAGTTCTAAACTGTAGTTACAAAGCTTAGTGAGACGAATCAACATGTAAAAGATGAGATTTGTCTGCTGCACAATTTAATGAATTAGTATAAATCGGACAGGGGACATACAGAAGTAGTTCCCCCGTAAGAAAGTTTTTAAGCAATCCAATTTTGTAAGCTCACTCGTGAGGAGCAGAAGCAACTGCTGGAATTATTAAGAAAGTTACAGTTATAAAAAATTTCAAATAAATATCTCAAATTCGAGATAATATGAGGTGAAAAATATGTTTAAAAAAATTGATCATAAACAAATGGGAAGAGCAAATCACGGTTGGTTAAATACACATTTTCATTTTTCATTTGCAGATTACTACAATCCAAATAATATGAGATTCGGTGCACTTCGTGTTATTAACGATGATTTAGTAGCAGCACAAACAGGATTTGAGATGCATCCGCACCGTGATATGGAGATTATTTCTTATGTAGTAGACGGGGCATTAACACACCAAGATAGTATGGGAAACCGCGGAACAATTGAGCGTGGACATGTGCAATATATGAGTGCTGGAACAGGCGTCTTCCATAGTGAACACAATTTAGGCGATGAAACATTGCGTCTGCTGCAAATTTGGATTTTACCAGACCGTGCTGGTCATACACCAAATTATGGTGAATTTAAATTTGATTGGGATAAACGTGAGAATACATGGTTCCACATGGTTTCACCAATTGATGGCGGTGCACCGATTGAAATTCATCAAGATGCAAACTTGTACTCTCTTGCTTTAGAAAAAGGAAAAGAGATTGTGTTCTCAGTTGGTGAAGGGCGTCAAGCTTATTTGGTTCAAATTGAAGGAGGCGGCGTTGTGAACGGTGAAACATTAGGGACGAGAGATGCAGCAGAAGTAATTGCGGAAGATATTCACATTCAAGCAACGGAAACAGCTCATTATTTGGTAATTGAGATGAAGAAACAATAATTGTAATAAGCGAGTAGCGTCTAAAAAGGACGCTACTATTTTTTGAATATTCTGTCGAAATTTTCTAAAAATTCAATTAAAGGTTATTGCTAATTTCTCTAGAACTGTATAAAAGTGTAAAACAATTTAGGGATGGGGAGTGTTGTTTTTGAAAAAGAAGGTTCTATCTTCAACGTTAGCTTTGTCTATGGCTTTAGGAGCATTTGCGACATTAGGTACGTCACGTACATATGCAGATGAGCAAAAAATTCAATACAACCAAGAGTTCCAGACACCATCTTATATTGGGGAAGAGTGGAAAGCACCGGAAGGATTAGATAAAAAAGAAACGGTGTTTGAGTATTTAAAAAGTAAAAAAGATATGTTTAAATTAGCGGGAAATATTGAGAAACATTTTGAGGTCGTTAGCGAAGAAAAAGATGCAGAAGCAGAAACAACACATGTGAAGCTTATTGAAAAACATAATGGTGTTCCTGTATATGGATCTGATCAAACAGTAACGCTAGATAAAGATAATAATGTAAAAGCATTTTTCGGACAAGTTATTCCGAATTTAGAAAATAAAAATATCCCATCATCTGCGAGCATTTCAGAAGATGAGGCCGTAAATATTGCAAAGGCCGGTATTGAGAAAGAAATTGGAAAAGTAGATAACTATGATGGTATTAAGAAAGATTTATATGTATATGAAAAAGATGGACAATATTATCTTTCTTATCTTGTAAAAGCATCTACTTCAAATCCAGCACCAGGCTATTGGCATTATTTTGTTGATGCAACAAACGGAAATGTAATTGAGAAGTATAATGCGATTGATCATATTACTGGGTTTGGTTACGGTGTATCAGGAAATCGCACAATGTTTGAAATGTCCCGAAATGAAAAAACAGGTGCTTTTCACTTATTTGATGGTACGCGTGGACAAGGTGTTCATACATTCGATGCGAAAAATATGAATCCATATTTATTTGATTTACTGTCGCAATGGTTCGGATATACAGGGTATGAAGTTGAGAGCAAAAACAAATTCTTTGAGGATAAAGCAGCTGTCGATGCTCATGCTAACGCTGCGAAAGTATACGATTATTATAAGAAAACATTTAATCGTAATTCTTATGATAATGAAGGGGCAAAATTAATTTCTACTGTTCACGTAGGGAAGAACTGGGATAATGCAGGGTGGAACGGTATCCAAATGATGTACGGAGACGGTGATGGAAAAGAATTTATTCCATTCTCAGCAGGACTTGATGTTATTGCGCATGAGCTCACTCACGCAGTAACAGAGTACTCTGCAAATCTAGAATATAGAAATGAATCTGGCGCATTAAATGAATCGTTATCTGATATTATGGGTGCAATGGTTGACCGTGATGATTGGGATATGGGAGAAGATATTTATGCACCAGAGATGCGAGGAACTGTACTGCGTTCTTTAAGTAATCCGGCTTCTATTCCAAATCCATTAAAGCCAAGTGAAGGCTACCCTGATCATTATAGTAAGCGCTACAAAGGAACGATTGATAATGGCGGTGTTCATATTAATAGCAGCATTAACAACAAAGCGGCATACTTAGTTTCTGAAGGTGGTACGCATTACGATGTTACTGTAAATGGTGTAGGCCGCGAAGCAACAGAAAAAATTTATTACCGCGCTCTTACAAAATATTTAACTGCAAACTCAAACTTTAGCATGATGCGCCAAGCTGCAATTCAAGCGGCTACAGATTTATATGGCCAAAATTCTAAAGAAGTACAAGCTGTAAAGAAAGCATACGATGCAGTAGGTGTAAAATAAAGTGAAACTTCCGTCAGTGGGGATTCTTCATCCACCACTGATGGAAAGCCCGCCCAATCGGGCTTTTACGGGCAGTTTTCTTCCTGGTTTTCCTATCCTTTACTGCCCGTTAATGCGGGATAAGACACGAAAAGACCTGATTTTATATCAGGTCTTTTTATCGTTTAATCACGAATGCCTAATGCAATTTTAGCAAATCGGGACATGCGATCTTTTGTCCATGGCGGATTCCAAACAACATTTACTTCAATTTCATTTAATTCAGGAACATTTGTTGCTAATACCTTTTTGACATCAGATACGATTTGTCCAGCCATTGGACAACCAATAGAAGTCATTGTCATTGTAATAACAGTATTATGTTGTTCGTCAGTTGTAACATCATATACTAACCCAAGATTTATAATATCGACGCCAAGCTCAGGATCAATAACAGCTTCTAAATTGGCATATACTTTATCTTCCAAAGTTTGAGACATATAAGCACCTCTAATAATAATTGATATTTGTTCTCATTATAATGGATTTGCAATAAAGATGCAGTGATCTAGCTCATAGTATTTTTCATATAGAAAAAAACATTCTGTGTTATGAGGAATGCCTTTCTATATATTTTTGGCGATAAGTGTATAAAGTCCAGGGATACGATCTTCAATTCCGTTCGGAGCATGAGGGGGGAAGACCCATTTTTGTTTTGAACCGCATTCTTCTGTGAGCTCCTCGATGCGGAGTCCCGATTGCGCAATTTTTGTTACAATTTCGCCTAATGTCCATCTGCGAATCATGTTTTTGGGTAAAGAGTTACGCTCTGCTTCTGATAAGAGCATACTGTAGGCTACATCTACTTCGATTACATCTTCATGAAAATAATTGCCACTTGCAACTACTTCGTTATTTTCTATTTGCACTAGTTTTGTGTACAGTGGATGATAGTCGCGTAAAATAAATGTTCCACCTTGTTTTAGTAATTGAGAAATGATTGTAAATAAAGGCTTTAAATCTATGAAATAGTGGAGCACACCAAGCTCGAGTAATACTACATCAAATGAGCCGATTGTTTTTTTGATATGGAGCACATCAGACACAATGTATTCAATATGTGTTTTGGCAGCTACGGCAAGCTCTCTCGCATATTTTGCGTTGCTCTCTGAAATATCGACGACCGTTACCTCTGCTCCTAGCAATGACAGAGCAACCGCCTTACTCCCTTTTGATCCCATTAGATTTATAATTCGTTTTCCTCGTACATCATCTATGTAAGGCAAATAATAAGCGACCTCAGCAGCGGGATTTTCTCGTATTTGTTTTCCGTAAGAATACGGCGTTCCGTGGCGATTTGTCCAAGCTTCATAAGCTGATTTGTTCCATCCTGTTTTATTCATTACACTTAATTGTTGTTGATTCAATCCTATCGCTCCTTTCTGTGAAGGTATATAGTTTCCTTATAAAGGTGAAAAATCCTGCTTTTTATTTACAAAAAGTTTGATTTTTCTGTACAATTTTCATACAATGTATATTACATATGAAAAGCGTTGAAGAGGAAAAGTAGAATGACCCCATTCTTTCCAGAGAGCTTCGGGAGCTGAAAAGAAGCAAGAATGATCATTTGAACAATGGCCTCTGAGCTTCGTCCTGAACTTATCACTTGATAATAGTAGGCGGCGACGAGCGTTGACTCTCGTTATCAAGGTCACAGTATACGAGCAATGATTGCTCCGTACTTGTAGAGGTCAATTGTGTGAGCAATTGACGAAATAAGGTGGTACCACGACTGTATATAAAGCCTCGTCCTTATCTTTTTAGAAGATAAGGACGGGGCTTTTTTATTTTTAAAGGAGGAATGTAGGATGAATATTTTTATTGGAGGCGCTTGGCCATATGCAAATGGATCGCTGCATCTTGGTCATATTGCTGGTTTACTGCCAGGAGATATTTTAGCTCGTTATTATCGGTTAAAAGGGGACAATGTGTTATATGTATCGGGAAGTGATTGTAACGGTACACCGATTACAATTCGCGCTAAGCAGGAGAAGGTAAGTGTCAAAACAATTGCGGATCGCTATCATGAAGAATTTAAACGATGTTTTCAAGCGCTTGGTTTTTCATATGATTATTATGCTCGTACTGACTCTGTTTCTCACCATCAAGTCGTTCAGAGCATTTTCTTAGAGCTTTTAGAAAAGGGATTGATTTATAAAAAGACAGTAGAGCAAACATACTGTGAGACTTGTGTGCAATTTTTGCCAGATCGTTATGTCGAAGGGATTTGTCCGCATTGCGGTGCAGGTGCGCGTGGTGATCAGTGCGATGCATGTTCTGCTATTTTAGATCCGATAGATTTGCTAGGGAAAACATGTAAACTATGCGGCACTGCGCCGACAATTAAGGAGACAGAGCATTTTTATTTTGCATTAACGTCATTACAACAGAAGCTAGAAGAATATGTAGAAGCAGTAAAGAAAAGCGGTACGTGGCGTGAGAACGCTCTGCAATTAACACTGCGCTACCTACAAGAAGGTTTACAAGACCGTGCTGTTTCAAGAGATTTACCAATTGGTGTGAGTGTTCCTGTTTCTGGATACGAGGATAAGAAGGTGTATGTGTGGATTGAGGCTGTGTCTGGTTATTATTCAGCAAGTAAACAATGGGCACAAGAAACAAACAGTGATGATTCACCATTTTGGCAAGAGGATACACGAACGTATTATGTGCACGGCAAAGATAATATTCCGTTTCATACAATTATTTGGCCAGCTATTTTGCAGGGAATACAAGTGAAAGCATTACCTGCATATATTGTTTCGAATGAATATTTAACAGTTGAAAAAAGAAAGTTATCGACGAGTAAAAACTGGGCTGTTTGGGTTCCAGAAATTTTGAAGGAGTATCATCCGGATTCGATCCGTTATTTTTTAACTATAAACGCACCTGAAAATCGAGATACGGATTTTTCATGGCGGGAATTCATTTATAGTCATAATAGTGAATTGTTAGGAGCGTATGGAAACTTTGTAAATAGAACGTTGAAGTTTCTTGAAAAATATTATGAGAATACTGTACCGACTGGTCAAGTGAATGAGGAAATGGAAGAAAAGCTAAAGGGATTATACGTTGAAGTAGAAGAGTCTATTGAAAAAGCGCATTTTAAACAAGCGCTAGAGACAATTTTTGAACATATTCGCTACGCGAATAAATATTTCGATGAAAGGCAGCCGTGGAAGCAAATAAAAGAGGATAAGATAGCGTGCGATGATACAATGAGAAACTGTATTCACCTTATCGTGAATTTTGCCCGAGTATTAAAACCGTTTCTTCCGTTTTCGTCTGCACAAGTGCAACAAATGTTAGGAGTTTCCCAGAACGGATGGAATTATACGGTGGAAAGCCCAGTTCGTATTTTGAATGTGTCACCGTTATTTGAACGCATTGATGTGAAGAAAATTGAGGAAGAAGTGAAAAAGTTGAACGAATC
Organism: Bacillus sp. NPDC077411; assembly: GCF_044543425.1. Taxonomy (NCBI): domain Bacteria; kingdom Bacillati; phylum Bacillota; class Bacilli; order Caryophanales; family Bacillaceae; genus Bacillus; species Bacillus sp. NPDC077411. Next base: position 21,089 of record NZ_JBITWA010000014.1, read on the forward strand.
TTTTCGTGATAGATGAGAAGTGGAACTCGCTTTGGTTCAACGTTTGTGCAATAAACGAATGAAGATAAGTATTGTTTAGTAATTTGCAGAATGTTTTCTCCTTACAAAAATGTAAGCTTATTGTAAGTTATTACAATAGCAGTTTTCTAGAAGTTTTTATACAATAAAAATACAAACTAAGTATGTTATAGAAGATCGCGTATCAGCAAGAAAAGGAGAGGTCGACATGGAATGGATTCACGAATTATTTCAACAGTACGGCTACTATGTTGTACTTGTTGGACTACTGTTAGAATATATTGCACTTCCGTTTCCGGGAGAGCCAACATTAGCTTATGCAGGATATTTAGCGCATACAGGTGAGTTACACTTACCATTATTAATCTTCTTCTCCTTCTTAGGGACAAGTGTTGGGATGACAATTCAATATTTTCTAGGGAACAAGCTTGGTATGCCATTTATTCAAAAGTATGGCAAATATGTTTTTCTAACGCAGCGCAAAATTGATTTAACGCGAAAGTGGTTCGATAAGTATGGGTATTCCTTAATATTTATTGCATTTTTTATTCCTGGTGTGCGTCATTTTACAGGATATTTTGCAGGAATTATTAATTTACCATTTCGCCGCTTTGCGGTAACAGTCTATAGCGGGGCTTTGTTTTGGGTAACGTTCTTCTTAGTAGGCGGTTATTGGTTAGGTGGCAACATAGATGCAATTTTTGGATTGCTTGAAGATCATATCGGAAAGATTATCATTGGTATTGTGGTGATTGTGGCGGTATGTGTAGCTGTCCGATTCCGTAAAGAAATTAAGCGTGTGTTTGCACACACAGTAAATTAAAATGATCCATTTCATGTTGAGAAAGGCAGTGCTTCTGTTGAGAGAAGCGCTGCCTTTTTGTATAGGTAAGCTAGTGTGTTGTTCATTATCGGTAAGAACAGAAATGTATGTAGTTATAATATAAAACCAAAGGTAGGAGAGACCCAAAAAACAGAGATAACAGAGAACCAAAAAGCGGTAGTACATATTTGTATAAAGCTCATTGTAATTGCTACTACATTCTTTTTTAATACACTTATAACAAAAAGTAAGCTGTAAATGATGATAACAATACTCCAAAATGCATTGATAGAAATTGTAATAGGCAGTGACTCTTCAGGTATTCCAAGAATGAGGAACAAAATAGGTGTCAAAACCATAAGAAAGGGAATACAAGCTAGCAGGGTAAAGGGTATACTTCTATCACGAATACCTTGAATTACTAATAGAAGTGCAAATAATATAATCGACAAAAGTAATAATGCCATAATACATACTCCTCTTCATAATAAAAGTGTAATTTTACACTTTTATTGTAAGTTATATTATAGAATATGTAAATACGTTAAAAAATGATGATATGAAAAATAATACAAGCACATTTTTGTTATGAATTGTTTGTTAAAAGGAAAAGGTCAAGTTTATAGAGTGATATACAAGCTTCTGTTGTTGATAAGATTATGCATAACTTGTTGGCATATAGAATGGTGAAACTTGTATTTATAGCGATTCAGTTAAAAAAACAATAGAAAAAGGCCACCCTTCCTCAAAGCTAACTGAGTTAGGATGGCCTTTTTCCTCTTATTTCTATAATTAGCGGTAAACAGCCTTGCTATTAAGAATTACTTTCCGCCTGAACATGACTGTCATCTTGTAGCAACTGAAAGATATCTGCCATGAAAAATGCGATAAACCAAGTCCAAAGACCATGGAAGAAGGCTGTGCTAATCTGCAGCGGTAAGTCATAATTCGTTGTTGAAAATGATATACAAGCGCCGACGATACCGATCATTGTTAAAAGCGTCGTTTTTCTAGCATTTTCTGCCTGGTTGAAAAAGAAGAAAATAAACGAGCCTAAAACGGAAGCGCTTACAATGGAATCAATACCATTAATATATAAATTTTTACCAATATGAGTATTTGTCCAAAAACATAAGAGACCGCCTGCTATGGCAAATAATGTTGCGATAATAAGTTTTATTTTTTGGTTCATATGTTCTACTCCTTTATCATCATAATTTGAATAGGAGAACCTAAATCTTATTTATTGTTTACTCATAGTATAACATGTTTTAGATTCGAATTAAAATAATTATCAGATATTTTGAATTTTGGTATACGTTATCCAGCAAAGCGCTTTACTTTTTTATAAAGTGAAAATAAAAGCGCAAGGACATCATCCTTGCGCTTTGTTATATACGTTTAAATCGTCCGACTACTTCTACTGTTTCTGTAATATTAATAAAAGCATGGCTATCAACGTGCCTTATCAGACGTTTAATTTCTCCTAGTTCATAGCGCGTAACAACTGTGTAAATCATTTTTTTATTATGATTTGTATATCCACCGACAGCATCAACCATTGTTACACCGCGAATCCCGTTTTGGAGCAATGTATTTTTAACGATATCTCCTTTTTCTGTAACGGTCATCACTGTTAATTTAATGTGCTTTGTATGAATGGAATCGATTACTTTACTTGCTACAAATCGGCTGATGAGTGTGTAAAGTGTAATATCCCAACCGAAAATAAAGCCAGCGATTACAAGTAGAATGAGGTTAAAGACAAATATAATAGATCCAATCGAAATATCTCTATGTTTTGCCACAATTAACCCAATAATATCGAATCCGCCTGTCGAAGAAGCAAAGCGGAAAATGATTCCTGTTGCAGCCCCGCACAGTACACCGCCAAAGACAGAAGATAATAAAATATCATCTGAGATTTGATGAACGGGAATGATGTTCATAGCAAGCGTCGATACAGTAACAAAGTATGCTGTTAAAAAAGTCGTTTTCTTTCCTAAATAAAAATAGCTAAGAAAGAGAAGTGGAATGTTTAATAAAAAGATGAGTGCACCAATGTTGTAGTGCATTAAATAACCGATAATCATCCCAACGCCAGTAAAGCCGCCACTAATCATATGATGTGGAATAAAAAACATATTCATTGAAACCGCATAGAAAATTGAAGCAACTAAAATAACAATAAGTTGAATTACAAATTCTAAATGCCATGTTTTTGCAGCTGGGAATGATAAAAAGGCGGTATCGGGAACGAAATCGGCGTCTCCTAGTTGGCCCATGTCTATTTTCATCTCCATATTCGTTTTTGATTACAAGAAGAGGATAATGCTTTTTTCAACAACTGACAATAGTTTTATTATTATGCAAAAATTTTATGAAATTTTTACAACTTAAACGCATGTATAAAAACATAAATATGTAAAATATAAGGAATTTACATGTTGAAACAGTATGATATAATCCTGTCATAAGGATGTGAAGAGATGGAATTTCTATTGCAAGATGCAATGTTATATATATCTGTTGTAACAACGGCACTTTGTTTATTAGAAGTTTTGTTTCTCACTAATGTTTCGCGTTTTGTACGCCAGCAAACATATAGAGGGAGACAGAAAGCTTTCGCATTTGTTGAAACGTGCGAGAAGCATATAGGGAATATCTCGTTTTTCTCTATCTTTTATAAACACGGAATGGCCCGCTCAGTCCGCAGGCAAGAAGCAAGTGGAGAGAGTGATGATGTAGGTCCGTATATACCAATGTTTCGCTAACGAATTATGAAACATTGGAGGAATATATATGTTCAAATCATACCGAGCTTGGCTCGTAAGTTTATCATTATTACTTGTTGTTGTTTTATCAGGGTGTGGTAATGCAAATGCGAATGCAAATGCAGCACCAATTGATGCGAATAGTCCTGGATTTTGGAATCACTATATTGTATATCCAATTTCTGTTATGTTGCAGTTTGTGGCACACCATTTGCCGAATCATAGCTTTGGGATTGCCATTATCATCATTACGATTGTAGTTCGTACGATATTATTGCCGCTGACGATTACGCAATATCGCAGTCAATTAAAAACAAAGAAAATGCAGCCAGAGCTTCAGAAGTTGAAGGAAAAGTATGGCGATACGACGAAAAATCCGGAGAAACAAAAGCAATATCAGCAAGAAATGATGATTTTAATGAGAACAAACGGTGTGAACCCGGTGATGGGTTGTTTACCATTGTTACTTCAAATGCCGGTCTTCTCAGCATTGTACTATGCCATTAGTCATACGGAAGAGATTCGTTCAGCTTCTTTCTTATGGGTGAATTTAGGACATGCAGATCCATATCATATTTTACCTGCCCTTGCTGCTATGGCAACATTTCTACAGATGAAAATATTGCAGTCCAACATGACAGGAGATCAAAGTCAAGCATTGAAAGTTCAGCAGTTTATGATGCCGGCAATGATTTTATTTATGGGATTTGCGGCACCGTCAGGACTTGTTTTGTACTGGATTACAAGTAACCTATTTACTGTTATTCAAACTGTGCTATTAAAGAAAGTGATGGATCGTGAAGATGGACAACTACAAGAGGCATAAGAGAAGCTTGTTGTTATGATATAAGGAAGGAGTTAACCTAAAGTACTGTTCTAGCAGGATTTAGGTTAACTCTTTTTCTATATAAATACAAAGTGAAAAACGATAAAAAACGCTCCTTTTTTAGATGGGCGAGAGCACCCGGCCGTGCATAGAAGCGATCAGTACCTTTTTCTGCCACGTGCAAGGGTTAAAACAAAGGTAGGAAACGAGTGCGGGTCATATTTTTTTCTGTATAGCACCGATTTATATGTTGAAAAAAGCAAAATGGATTTATGTATAAGGTAAGTAGAAAAGATATAAATACAAATTGAATCCACGATAAAAACTCCTCCTTTTTTAGATGGGCAAGGGCGCCTGACCGTGCATAGAAGCGATCAGTACCTTTTTCTACTATGTGCAAGGTTTAAAATAAAGGGAGGAAGCGATTCGGTGAGTTTAAATAACTGTTATACTATACTAAAATAATTTTGTTCTGTACTATAAAACACACTTGCTTTTTTTCAAAAATTCAATATAATGAACATTAATAACAAAATTCGACATTATAAAAGTATTGATAAGGACATGATCTGTTTTTTACGATTTTCAGAGAGGGAAGCCTTAGGCTGTGAGTTTCCTAATACGAAAAAATAGTTTACCACCTTTGAACTGCAGCAGTGAACGAATATCTAGTAATTGTTTGCCGGCAAGCGCCGTTATCTGAAACTTGAGAAATTGGTGCTTTGTGTTTTTATGCCAATTGGAACAAGGGTGGAACCGCGAATATAACACTCGTCCCTTTTATAGGGATGAGTGTTTTTTATTTAAATTAAACTAGGATTAGAGGGAGGACACACAGTTATGCATCACGATGACAAAAACAAAATTGGCCTAACAGTCGCATTATCAATCGTTGTTGGAACAATTATCGGATCTGGCGTATTTATGAAGCCAGGTAAGGTATTGGATTATGCAGGAAGTTCTAACATGGCAATCTTTGCTTGGGTAGTAGGGGGTATTTTAACCTTAGCAAGTGGCTTAACGGTTGCAGAAATCGGAGCGCAAATTCCGAAAAATGGTGGTTTGTATACGTATCTAGAAGAGATTTATGGTAAGTTTTGGGGTTATTTATCTGGCTGGATGCAAACACTTGTATATGGACCAGCAATTATTGGGACATTGGGATTGTATTTTAGCTCATTGCTTTTAAACTTTTTTCATATTGATAAAGTATGGAATTTACCAATTGCGATTGGAACAGTTGTGTTTCTTGGTGTTGTAAATAGTGTGGGAACAAAATATGGGGGCATTGTTCAAACTGTAACAACAATTGGGAAAATGATTCCAATTGTGCTTATTGTTGTGATGGGATTTTGGAAAGGGAATAGCGATGTATTTAACGTTGTTGTACCAGAGTCTGCAAATCAAAGTATAGGGATGGCAATTTTAGCAACATTATTTGCATATGATGGCTGGATTCTACTCGCATCTATCGGCGGTGAGATGAAAAATCCAACGAAGCTATTACCAAAAGCATTGACAGTTGGGATTCTTATTGTAACAGCAGCATATGTGTTAATTAATATGGCATTGTTAAAAATTTTACCAGCGACGCAGATTGTTGCTCTCAGTGAGAATGCAACAGCGACAGCAGCTGATATGTTATTAGGTCAATATGGTGGGAAATTGATTAGTATAGGTGTTATTGTTTCGATATTCGGATGTTTAAATGGAAAAATTTTAACATTCCCACGTATCCCAGTATCAATGGCAGAGCGTGGCCAACTTCCGTTTTCAAAATTTATTTCAAAAATTAATGATAAGTTTCAAACACCAGTAAACGCAATCTTTGTTGAAATTCTACTTGGTATTATTTTAATGCTGATTAGCGATCCGAATGAACTGTCTGAGATTTCCGTATTTATTATTTATATTTTCTATGTTATGACATTTATCGGAGTGTTCATTTTAAGAAAGCGTAATGCAGGACAAAAGCGTGAATATAGTGTTCCTTTATATCCAATCGTACCGGTAATAGCAATTTTAGGATCATTATTTGTAATTGGAAGTGCAATTATTAGTGAGCCAAAGCGATGTTTCTTGTCAATTGGTATCGTGTTAACAGGATTACCAGTATATTGGTATTTAAATAAGAAGAAAGTTAATGAATAGAGATTTTTGAAATGTATAAACGCAAAAAACCTCTTTCTTTTTGGGAAGAACGAGAGCCCCTGGCCGTACAGAGAAGCGGTCAGGGCCTTTTTCTGCCGCGTGCGAGGCTTCAAACAAAGGGAGAAAGCGAGTGCAGGTTATGTTGTATTCTGCATAGCAGCGGCTTATATGTTGAAAAATCAAAATGAATTTAAATAGGCATCTTTTGGAGATGTCTATTTTTTGTGCAAGGATATGGGAAGAGATTGTGGAATATGTTCGTTATATATACAAATTAAAAATCGATATAAAAATCCCTTTCTTTTTAGGGAGGAGACCAGGGCATCTGGCCGTGCGTAGTAACGGTCAGGGCCTTTTCCTGCCACGCGCGAGGTTTGAAACAAAGGGAGCAAGCAAGTAGCGGGCATGTTGTATTCTTCATAGCAGTGACTTGTATGTCGAGAAATCAAAAAAAATTTATATAAAAAGAGGAGGTGCTAGTTAGGATGGTATCATCTATGATTGGTTTTCTATTTATGATACTTCCTGCTTTGTTGCTTGCCTTTGTTTTTCGCTGGATTCGGATTATGTATATAAACTCAGAAGAACAAATAAAACAGAATGAGCAAATAATCTCACTCTTATCGGATATTAAGAAGCAAAATGAAGAACGGACATGAATAGGGATACATGTCCGTTTTTTAATAGCGCAGTTTCATTAAGAGGTTTCGAATTTCCTCATCATTCATAAATAAATCATGATGTTTCTCGGTAATTTTCGCAAGGGCAACGTCATGATAGAAAAATTCCGTGAAAAATTTAACGAATGGCTGGGACATTGTTTTCATTGCTTGCCATGAGTTTTGCTCAGCGCCGGCAAATAAAATTTCGCGATCATCAATAATGATGAGTAAAAAGCGCTCAAGCGCATGGTGCTCTTCTGTTGGGATGAGGAGATGGATTTTTTCTAATGTTGTATCAAGGCTTCCTACAACAAGTGCTTCTATCTCAACGCCTTGTTTTTTCCTCTCTTCTAGAAGTGGCATATACTCTAGAAATGTATCATTCCATGCAGACATCCGAATGGATTTCTTCGCACTTTGCACAAGTTGTTTACTTTGCGCATGAATAGAAGATTGTACTTTTAAGCTCCATACACGGTCATCTGTAAATATTTTTTTCGATACGTTGTTTTGTAACTCTTCAATATTTGCTTGAAATTCTGCAGTTAATTTTTCAATAGCGAGCTGCAGTGGCAGAGCTGTATATAGCTTTTTCTTTTCCGAAACAGAATCCATCACCATGCCTTTATCAACAAGGCGTACTAATACTTCGTATATTTTTGCTTTTGGAACACCGGAATACTTTACGATGCTTGTTGCATCAAGCGGCTCTTCGCTTGAAACGAGAACTTCATATGCTTGACTTTCATATTGTGAAAAACCGAATCTCTGTAACATAATTCCTCCCGAACAAAAAATTCTTGTGTCTTAAGAATAAATAACTCTTCACCGGAATACAAGTACAGTTATTTTAATGATACTTGCTATTTTAGGAAAAATCGTTTCGTGTCGTATATTGTGTCGAAGCATCGATATATTTTTAATTAGGAAAAAAATTTTGTACAATAATAAGGAATCTATAGAAGAGGTGAACAAACATGGCAATCGTTGATGTTACCATTATTCCAGTTGGAACAAGTAATACAAGTGTAAGTGAGTATGTTGCAGAAATACAAAAAGTACTTGAGAAAAATGCAGATCGCGTGAAGTATCAATTAACACCAATGAATACAATTATTGAAGGAGAACTTTCAGTATTATTTGAAGTGATTCAGCAAATGCATGAAGTTCCGTTTTCTAAAGGGGCAGGCCGCGTAGCAACAAATATTCGCGTTGATGATCGCCGTGATAAAGTTAGCTCAATGGAGAAGAAGTTACAATCTGTACAGTCGAAGTTATAAAGTGAAACTTTAATCAGTGGGGGTATTACTGCCCACAAATAGCGGGATAAAGTGCAAGGGAAGCAGCTAAATGAGGCTGCTTCTTTTTTGACGAATGATAAGACACTTGTTTATTATCAACTTTAAAGAAATACGAAGGAGGAATGAGAGGAATGAACGAAAAATTTCAAGAACAGTTTGATGGCTTGTTAGAGAAGTATACAGAGCTCTTATTAGGAGAGGACAATGAAGAATATAAGCAAAAGGTTGAAAAATGGGCATTGTATTCGTATATCGCTAAAACGATGCCAGCTCTTGTAAAGCATTGGAATGAAACGTATCCGGATGCAAAAGAAGAGATGATACAGTTAATTGCAGAAATTAAAAAGTTGAATGACGAACATAGACAAAAGAAGTAAAAAAGAAAATTATATACAAGTTGAAACGTAGACAAAAAACTTTTCTTTTTAGATGGACAAGAGCATCTGACCGTGTGTGGAAGCGGTCAGTGCCTTTTCCTGCCACATGCAGGGAGAAAGCAAGTGGAAATGTCAATGAATTATTTTTATATAATGTTTACTTGTATATCAATTTTGTATGAAAGCGAAGAAGTACTTTCGTCTTGAATATAGAGAGGATAGGGGACTCAAAACATTTGTCGAATTTACTGCTGAGAGATGTACCTGGCTATTCATCTCTTAACATTTCTTTATGTCGAAAAATTTTTTTGTGTTTTCTCCTTTTGAAATTCAAATATGCAAACATTCTCGTATTATTGTGTTAATTATCTAAATAATTATTTGTATCAAATAATTTTAAACAATGATATAATTTAGAAGAGGGGTAAAAAACAGACAAAGTACAGTCATAGGGGTGAAAGACATGGAACAATTAATGCGTAATTCTTTCCTGTTTTTATCAAAAAATAAAGCGCTAACAAAACTAGCGAAAAAGTACGGCTTACGTTTTGGAGCAGGGCGCTTTGTTGCGGGAGAAACAATTGACTTAGCGGTAGCTGCTATTAAAGATTTAAACAAACAAAACCTTTGTGTTACGATCGACTATTTGGGGGAATTTGTTGATAACGAGGCAGAGGCAAATGAGATGGCGGATGAATCAATTGAAGCAATTCGTGCAATTGGTCGTGAAAAGCTAGATTCTCAGCTTTCATTAAAAATGACTTCTATGGGTCTGGATATTTCAGGAAATTTAGTTATGAACAATATGCGCCGTATTTTAGATGCAGCGAAAGAAAACGGTGTGTTTGTAACAATTGACATGGAAGACTATTCACGTTGTGGAAAAACAATTGACATCTTCATGAAATTAAGAGAAGAATATGATAATGTTGGTACAGTAATTCAAGCGTATTTATATCGAACAGAGAAAGATATAGATGATTTGAATGCGTATCATCCAAATTTACGTCTTGTAAAAGGGGCGTATAAAGAATCTGATGAAGTGGCATTCCCAGACAAGAAAGATGTAGATGAAAATTATAAAAAAATTATTAAAACGCACTTATTAAATGGTAATTATACAGCAGTCGCTTCACATGATGATGCAATTATTGAATATACAAAAAAACTTGCTGAAGAATATAACATTTCGCGTGATCAGTTTGAATTCCAAATGTTGTACGGCATTCGTACAGAGCGTCAACTTGAGCTTGTGAAAGAAGGATATAAAATGCGTGTGTACGTACCGTATGGAAATGACTGGTATGGCTATTTCATGCGCCGCTTAGCAGAACGTCCAGCTAACGTAGCATTCGTATTAAAAGGAATGGTTAAAAAATAACCAAGGAAGTTTAAACTTCCTTGGTTATTTTAATTGTTCAAAAGCATATTCTGCCATCTTTTTGGCATCGGGATACACTGTTTTGCGGCCAGTAGAGAGGACAACGTTAATCACTCTTTTCCCGTCTTTTTCATCTATTGTAACGACTGTATATTCTGCTAATGCAGAAAGACCACTCTTACTTCCAATCGCATGTGGATCAGTGTACAATTCTTCACGTCCATAGTTTGCGATTTTTTTCGTTTGTATTGATGTTTTTACTGTTGTATGAATGGTATTCATATCTTGCAAGACTTCTGGGAACTTTAATGCTTCTTTTGTAATAAGTGCTAAATCATAGGGTGAAATTTTATTTCCAAGAGCATCAGCTCCGCTTGCGTTTTTAAACGTTGTATGTTTTGCTCCGAGTTGTTTTGCTCGTTCATTCATCAGTTTTACAAACTTTTCTTTGGAACCGGCGATATGCTCTGCAATTGATTCGGCAATTGGATCGGCGCTAATGACAAGCATGAGCTTTAATGCCTCATTACGCTTTAACTTTTCTCCGGCATGTAGTGTGATTTTTTTACTTTGGCTTTCTGTTTTTATCGCATGTTCTGTCACGGTAATCTCTTCATCTTCTTTTACATTCTCCAGTAAAAGGAGAGCGGTCATCATTTTCGCTACACTCGCTGGATAGGAACGTTCATGTTCACGTTTTCCGTATAAAACTTCTCCTGTATTTGCATCAATCGTCACGCCATATTTCCCAGATATATCAGGCTGATTGGCCTTAACTTTTTGCCTATGCGTATATAAAGAAAAAATCATTGCAATAAATAATGTAGCTGTAATAACAAGTAGTGTAATGGTTCGTTTCATTCTGGACCCTCTTTTATGTATGAAATAGGCAGCGATATAGCCCATTTTTTATTATGCCATGTTCGCTGCCTATATTAGTACTCTTATTTTTCGCCCATGTTTTGTTTTTTATATTGCTGATTATTTCCTTGGCGGCCTTTTTCGATGCCGCGGTCAACTGGGCCAGCATTTCCTGTTACGCTTGTCGAACTAATACCTGCTTTTGAAGGATTTTTCTTAATTTTAGCCATAAGTTATGCCTCCGCTTAACCAATTATTTTAAGAAAGGAAGTTCACTACATATCATGCCCCAAAAATAAAAAAAGAAATAAGTTCAGAAAATTTTATTTTTAAATATATTGCGAAAATTTAAATGATATCATATATTTATTAGTAGAGGCTCATTCATAGATTGCGACGTTTGTCGAAAAATTGAATGAGCATTCATTCAAGAATAAGGGGGAGAATTGGATGTTCCAAATTAAAAAGGCTGCAGTTCTTGGTTCTGGTGTAATGGGTTCTGGAATTGCTGCACATTTAGCTAACATCGGTATACCGACATTATTGCTTGATATTGTACCGCCAACGCTTACGAAAGAGGAAGAAGCGAAGGGACTTACATTAGAACATAAAAGTGTACGAAATCGTTTCAGTAACGGAGCACTGCAAAAATTGTTAAAGCAAAAACCAGCTCCTCTTACAGTAAAAGGAAACTTAGCATTAATTGAAGCGGGAAATATGGAAGATGATATGGAACGCCTTGCTGATGTTGATTGGATTATTGAAGTTGTTGTTGAAAATTTAGATATTAAAAAGAAAGTATTCGAAAAGGTAGAAGCTGTTCGTAAACCAGGTTCTATTGTGAGCTCAAATACATCGGGTATTTCCGTTGAAAAGATGATTGAAGGGCGTTCAGATGATTTCAAAAAACATTTCCTAGGAACGCACTTTTTTAACCCACCACGTTATTTAAAACTTCTTGAGATTATACCGACAAAAGATACAGATCCACATGTGTTAAACTTCATGAAACTATTTGGCGAAGATGTACTTGGAAAAGGTGTTGTTGTTGCAAAAGACACACCAAACTTTATTGGAAACCGCATCGGTACGTATGGACTGCTTGTGACGCTACAAGAAATGGTAAAACGCGGCTATAGCATTGGAGAAGTAGATTCTGTAACAGGTCCGTTGATTGGTCGTCCAAAAAGCGCAACGTTCCGCACATTAGATGTTGTCGGATTAGACACATTCGTTCACGTTGCAAATAACGTATATGAAAATGTACAAGAAGAAGAGCGCGAAGTCTTCAAAGTACCAGCTTTCATGCACGATATGTTAGAAAGAAAATGGCTTGGAAGTAAAACAGGTCAAGGTTTCTTCTTAAAACAAGGAAAAGAGATTTTAGAGCTAAATCCTGAAACGATGGAATACGAACCACGTAAAAAATTGAAAGCAGCTTCTATTGAGCTAAGTAAACAAGAAAAAGGATTAGCGAATAAATTGAAAGCGCTTGTATATGCAAAGGACCGTGCTGGTGAATTGTTATGGAACATTATTACACCAACTCTTCTATATGCAGCGAAGCTTACAAAAGAAATTGCTGATGATATTGTCGCAATTGATAATGCAATGAAGTGGGGCTTCGGTTGGGAGCAAGGTCCATTTGAAATTTGGGATGCAATTGGCGTTGAGAAGTCCGTTCAGAAGATGGAAGAGAACGGTGGGGTTGTTCCAGCTTGGATAAAAGAAATGATTGAGAAAGGTGTTACATCGTTCTATAAACATGATAATGGCGAGAGCTATTACTATGATAACGGTGAATACAAACAAATCGTTCGTAATAAAAAGGCAATTTCTCTAAAACAATTGAAAGAGAAAAATGGCGTATTAAAGAAAAATAGCGGTGCGAGCCTAATTGATTTAGGAGACGGTATTCTTTGCTTAGAGTTCCATTCTAAGAGCAACGCAATTGGCATGGATATTACGCAAATGATTAACTACGCTGTTGATGAAGTAGAGAAGAATTATAAAGGACTTGTTATTGGGAACCAATCGAAGAACTTCTGCGTAGGTGCAAACCTTGCAATGATTTTAATGGAAGCGCAAGATGACAACTACTTTGAAATTGAGTGGGTCGTGAAAAACTTCCAAGATGCAATGATGAAAATTAAATACTGCTCAAAACCAGTTGTGGCAGCGCCTTACGGTATGACACTTGGCGGCGGTACAGAAGTTTGCTTACCGGCAGCTAGTATTCAAGCTTCTAGTGAAACGTATATGGGATTAGTAGAAGTTGGTGTTGGTTTAATCCCTGGCGGAGGCGGTAATAAAGAGCTATATATCAAACATCTGAACAAAATGGCAAATGGTGTTGAGTTTGATTTGCAAAAAGTCGCAAACAAAGTGTTTGAAACAGTAGCGATGGCGAAAGTTTCAACATCTGCACAAGAAGCAGTTTCTCATAACTTCTTAGGCGATAAAGATGGCATTAGCGTCAATGGTGATCACTTACTATATGATGCAAAACAAAAGGCACTTACTTTATATGAAGCAGGCTATAAAGCACCGATTCGTAAAAAGATTCCGGTTGTTGGGGAAACAGGATATGCAACGCTGGCGCTTGGAGCAGAAGCAATGCATTTATCTGGCTACATTTCCGAGTATGACTTGCATATTGCGAAAAAACTCGCATATGTCATTGCTGGCGGAAAAGTCCCATACGGAACAGAAGTGGATGAGCAATATTTATTAGATGTAGAACGTGAGGCGTTTATTAGTTTAGTGAGCGAAATGAAATCACAAGCAAGAATGCAGCACATGCTTGTAAAAGGAAAACCATTACGTAACTAAGGAGGAAGATTGTTCATGAGAGAAGCTGTTATTGTTGCAGGGGCAAGAACGCCTATCGGGAAAGCGAAGAGAGGATCATTAAAAACAGTACGTCCTGATGACTTAGGAGCATTAGTTGTAAAAGAAACGTTAAAACGTGCGAATAACTATGACGGTCCAATTGACGATTTGATTTTCGGCTGTGCGATGCCAGAAGCAGAGCAAGGCTTAAATATGGCACGTAATATTGGCGGGCTAGCAGGACTTTCTTATGACGTTCCGGCTATTACCATTAACCGTTACTGTTCTTCAGGATTACAAAGTATTGCTTACGGTGCAGAGCGTATTATGCTTGGTCATTCAGAGGCTGTATTATCCGGCGGCGCTGAATCAATGAGTTTAGTACCAATGATGGGGCATGTTGTTCGTCCGAATAGCCGTCTTGTTGAAGCAGCTCCAGAATATTATATGGGCATGGGACATACAGCAGAACAAGTCGCTGTAAAATATGGCATTTCCCGCGACGAGCAAGATGCCTTTGCGGTAAGAAGTCATCAGCGTGCAGCAAAAGCATTAGCAGAAGGAAAGTTTGTTGATGAAACAGTGTCTGTTGATGTAATGCTTCGCACTATTGGAGCAAATAACAAGCTGCAAGAAGAGACAATGGTGTTCTCACAAGATGAAGGAGTAAGAGCAGATACGACGCTAGATATACTTGGGAAACTTCGCCCAGCATTTAACGTACGCGGCACTGTAACTGCTGGTAACTCATCACAAATGAGTGACGGCGCAGCAGCAGTACTACTAATGGATCGTGAAAAAGCAGTAAGCGACGGGCTAAAGCCGCTTGCGAAATTCCGCTCCTTTGCAGTAGCTGGTGTACCGCCAGAAGTAATGGGAATTGGTCCAATTGCAGCGATTCCGAAAGCATTAAAATTAGCAGGTTTAGAGTTATCTGATATCGGTTTATTTGAACTAAATGAAGCATTCGCATCGCAATCAATCCAAGTTATGCGCGAACTTGGACTAGATGAAGAAAAAGTAAACGTAAACGGCGGAGCAATCGCCCTTGGACATCCGCTTGGCTGTACAGGAGCAAAATTAACATTGTCTCTTATTCATGAAATGAAACGCCGCAATGAACAATTCGGTATCGTAACAATGTGTATCGGCGGCGGAATGGGTGCTGCTGGAGTGTTTGAATTACTTTAAAAGCGGAGTCGACTGTTCTAGCCACTGGAACTGGATAATATAAAAATGGACTTAGATAGATAAAGAGTGTATGCCAAAAAAGAAGGCTAGCTTCTCTTATAACAAGAGAAGCAGCCTATGAAAATATGAAGGAGGAATTTTTTATGGAAAAAACAGTAGGAAATGCATTAAAAGGCGGTAGCTTTTTAATTGATGATATTACAATCGAGCAAGTATTTACGCCAGAAGATTATAGCGATGAGCATAAATTAATTGCGAAAACAACAGAAGATTTTATCGTAAATGAAGTATTGCCAGAGCTTGAATATTTAGAGAAACATGAGTTTGATCGCTCTGTTCGCTTATTAAAAGAAGCTGGCGAGCTTGGCTTATTAGGTGCTGATGTGCCAGAAGAATACGGCGGTATTGGTCTTGATAAAGTTAGTTCTGCATTAATCGCAGAGAAATTCTCTCGTGCAGGCGGCTTTGCAATTACGCACGGTGCACACGTTGGGATTGGATCGTTACCAATCGTATTATTCGGTAACGAAGAGCAAAAGCAAAAATATTTACCAGCGTTAGCAACAGGTGAAAAGTTAGCTGCATACGCATTAACAGAGCCAGGTTCTGGATCTGATGCATTAGGTGCAAGAACAACGGCTCGCTTAAATGCGGAAGGCACACACTACGTATTAAACGGTGAAAAACAATGGATTACAAACTCTGCTTTCGCTGATGTATTCGTTGTATATGCAAAAGTAGATGGCGAACATTTCACAGCGTTTATCGTAGAAAAAGAATACCCAGGCGTATCGACAGGACCAGAAGAAAAGAAAATGGGTATTAAATGTTCTTCTACTCGTACATTAATTTTAGAAGATGCATTAGTACCGAAAGAAAATGTCCTTGGTGAAATTGGTAAAGGTCATGTCATTGCCTTTAACATTTTAAATATTGGCCGCTATAAATTAGGTGTTGGTACAGTTGGTTCTTCAAAGCGTGCGTTAGAAATTTCAGCGCAATATGCAAATCAACGTCAACAATTTAAACAACCAATTGCTCGCTTCCCATTAATTCAAGAAAAACTTGCAAATATGGCAGCAAAAATTTATGCAGCGGAAAGCTCTGTATATCGTACAGTTGGTTTATTTGAAAGCCGCATGAGCACATTATCCGAAGAAGAAGTAAAAGACGGAAAAGCTGTTGCAGCTTCTATTGCTGAATATGCAATTGAGTGCTCTTTAAACAAAGTATTCGGTTCTGAAGTATTAGACTACGTAGTAGATGAAGGTGTCCAAATCCACGGTGGTTACGGATTTATGGCAGAGTACGAGATTGAAAGAATGTACCGCGACTCTCGTATTAACCGTATTTTCGAAGGTACGAACGAAATTAACCGCTTAATCGTACCAGGTACGTTCTTACGTAAAGCAATGAAAGGCGAATTACCACTTTTACAAGAAGCACAAAAATTACAAGAACAGTTAATGATGATGATGCCAGAAGAAGTAGGCGATGAGCCATTAGCACTTCAAAAACATTTAGTGAAAAACGCGAAGAAAATCGGCTTAATGGTTGCTGGTTTAGCGGTTCAAAAATACGGTAAAGGCTTAGACAAAGAACAAGAAGTTCTTGTGAACATTGCAGACATCGTAAATAACTTATACGCAATGGAATCAGCTGTTCTTCGTACAGAAAAAGCAATCAAAGTAACAGGCCTTGAGAAGAACAAACAAAAAGTTCTTTACACAGAAGTATTCTGCCAAGAAGCATTCAACCAAATCGAAGCAGATGCAAAAGAAACAATTATCGCTGTTGAAAATGGCGATATGCTGCGCATGATGTTATCTGCACTTCGTAAACTAACACGTCATACACCAATTAACGTTATTCCGAAGAAACGTGAAATTGCAGCGAAAGTGTTAGAGGATGAGCGTTATACAGTTTAATAAAATAAAACTTCCATCAGTGACGTTTTTTCACTGATGGTTAGTTGAACCAATCGGGCTTTAACGGGCAGTTTTTTCCCCGTGCTTGAACTGCCCGTTAATGCGGGATGGAAAAGAAGGAGCTGCCACGGGGGCAGCTCCTTCTTTCGCGTTTGACAATATATCGACGATTCGACATAGGATAAAGATTCTTCGACGATGTTTGACATGCGGAACGTCGGGCGATCGTACAAAACTGTATTGCAAGTAAGTATGGATGAGGAGTATTAGCTGATTATGTACAGTCATCTCATTTGTATATCATCGAGTCAATTACTTTATTGTTAGCGGGAATGTACTTTACACAAAGCTCATTTTTATCTCACGTGATGAGGGAACGGCCTTTAGAGAAAGAGACAATATAGAAAGGTATTGATTTCATGTCAATTGAACAAGAACTATATGAAGCAGCTACTCAGTTTGTTAAGAAGCGCTATCCCACAGGCTGGGGAGGAGCTGCGGCAATGTGTACGGAAGATGGGGATATTTTGATTAGTGTTGCCCCTGAAGTTATTAATGCTTCAACTGAATTATGCATGGAAACAGGGGCGATATGTGAGGCGCATAAGTTAAATAAGAGAGTCACGCATAGTATTTGCGTCGCAAGAGATGATGAACATGCCGAATTTAAGGTATTGACCCCATGCGGTACTTGCCAAGAACGTTTATTTTACTGGGGATCAGATGTGAAAGCCGCAATTTATTCTCGAGAAGAAAAACTCGTTTTTAAAACGTTACAAGAAATACAGCCGTATCATTGGTACGAGGCATACCAGGATTGTACGGAATAATTTTATTAGGAATTTGAAGAGATAGGTGAAAAAAGAAAAAAGAAGTAGTCATATAAAACGACTACTTCTTTTTTTTGCACAAAAATGGAATTTCTAGTGACAAAAACTAATACCATTAGTATAATAAAACTAACGACATTAGTTTTTGGGAAAGGGAGCTGGAAATATGAGGATGATGCACGAAAAAACAGTATATCAATTGTCATTTTTACCAAAAGTGTTTCCTGTGAATTGTTACTTTGTGGAGGAAGAAGACGGTTTAACTTTAATTGATGCGGCTTTGCCATATAGCGCAAAAGGTATCTTACAAGCGGCTCAGAAAATAGGGAAACCGATTACTAATATTGTATTAACGCATGCACATGATGATCACATCGGTGCGCTAGATGCATTAAAGGAAGTACTTTCAGATGTTCCTGTTTACATTTCGAATCGTGATGCGCGTTTGTTAGAAGGAGATACGACGTTACAAAGGGATGAACCGAATACGCCGATAAAGGGCGGTGTACCGAAAAAAGTGAAAACAAGACCGGATGTTTTATTAGAGGATGGGGACCGAATTGGTTCGCTTCTTGCGATAGTAGCGCCGGGACATACACCAGGCTCCATGTCGTTTCTTGATACGCGAAATAACGCTCTTATTGCCGGGGATGCATTTCAAACAAGAGGGGGCATGGCTGTTTCGGGACAAATGAAATTTTGGTTTCCGTTTCCTGCAATGGCAACGTGGAATAAAGAAATAGCATTACAGAGTGCAGAGAAGCTGAGAGAATATGAGCCTTCCTTGCTTGCGGCAGGACATGGGAAAATGATAAAGGATCCAGGCGCTGCAATAGAACTTGCTATTAAGGAAGCAAAGCGAAATGTAGAAAGTATGAAAGAGGGTTAATTTATGTCACCGAGAATCGGACTTACATTACAGAAAATTGTAGATACAGCAGCAGAAATCGCAGATACAAATGGGATACAAGAAGTAACATTAGCGTCATTATCGCAAAGGCTGGGAATACGTTCCCCCTCTTTATATAATCATGTGAAAGGGTTACAAGACGTACGAAAAAATCTTGGTATTTACGGAATAGAACAGCTGCATGGGGCGCTGAAAGAGGCGGTAGAGGATAAAAGCATGGATGGAGCAATTCATGCATTAGGAGAAGCGTACGTGTCGTTTGTCCGAAAACATCCTGGATTGTATGAAGCAACTTTCTTACGAGATGAAGAAGTGCGACAAGCTGGTAATGGGATTGTAGAGCTTTGCCTCCATATTTTACAGCAATACGGCTTAGAAGGAGAAAATGCACTTCATGCGACGCGTGGACTGAGAAGTATTTGTCATGGATTTGCGTCGATTGAACAGCAAGGTGGATTTGGCTTGCCGATGGATTTAGATGTGAGTTTACATCTATTGTTAGGAAATTTTATAAAAGGATTATATGTTTATCAATTATAGACGTATTTGGATTTACAGTTTGAAAGTTAAACCTTAGAGGAATTCTAAGGCTTTTTGCGTTGTGGGGATTTTTAGATGTATACAATCTGAAAAGAAATAAATACTAAATGTTGAATGAAGAAAGAAAGGAAGGCTGTTACGATGCAAAATTTAAATGAGCTTGAGGTGGAAAATTTACGTCATCTTATTGGTGGGCATGCAACAGTTATTAACAAATTACAAGAGTATGCACAGGCATGTACGGATCCGCAGCTGAAGCAGATGCTGCAAAAAGATGTACAAGATGCACAGAATACGAAGCAACGATTAATGTCTTTTCTAGGATAGGGGTGTAAAGAACATGAATGAAAAAGATATGGTAAATGATTATTTAGCTGAATTAAATGCGAGTTTAACAGGCTATGCGAATTACATTGCTCAAACGAATAACGAGCAATTGTATCAAACGTTAATTCAAATTCGTAATCAAGACGAATTGCGTCAGCGTAATTTGTATGAATACGCGAAGCAAAAGAATTATTACCAACCAGCAGCTCCGGCAAATCCAACGATTGTTCAGCAATTGAAGAGTCAATTAAGTATGCAATAAAGTGAAACTTCTATCAGTGACGCTTTTCTCACTGATGGTTAGTTGAACCAATCGGGCTTTTATGGGCAGTTATCCCCCACCTATCTTCTTCGTTTCTCTCTCAAGCGTGAGGTGGGGGTCTTACTGCCCGTTAATGCGGGATAAGAACAGAATCAAAAAACGGGTAACGTGATTGAGACGTTACTCGTTTTTATGTGAAAGTAAAGCATATGGAACTTTGTCGAAATTATGTACAAAGGGACATAAAATGTCTACATTATTTGTGAAATATTTCACAAGTTGTACATGGTTTCTATGCTGAAAACTTCTATAATAAAACGTGTAAGGTACATAAAAGAAAGAAGACTACATTAAGAAGCAGGGGAGATCGTCATGAATAGAAGTACAAGAAAAATTGCAATTATAGGTGCTGGATTAGTTGGATCTAGCTGTGCGTATTCTATTGTGAATCAAGGAATCTGTGAAGAGTTAGTGTTAATTGATATTAATCATGAACGAGCAGTTGGTGAAGCGATGGATTTATCACACTGCATGAATTTTACAAATACAAGAACAAAAATATATGCAGGAACTTATGAAGACTGTAAGGATATGGATATTGTTATTGTTACAGCAGGACCTACTCCAAAACCGGGACAAAGTCGTCTTGATACTTTAAGAGCAGGTGCAAAAATTATGGAAAGTGTCGTATCAGGGGTTATGGAAAGCGGATTTCAAGGCATTTTCTTAATTGCCTCTAATCCAGTTGATATTATGACTTACCAAGTTTGGAAGTTATCCGGTCTTCCGAGAAATCGCGTGATTGGTACTGGAACATCCTTAGATTCTTCTCGCTTAAGAACAATTTTGTCTGAAATATTTGAGGTAGATCCGCGTAGTATTCACGGTTACTCATTAGGACAACATGGCGATTCACAAATGGTTGCTTGGTCTCACGTAACAGTTGGCGGAAAACCAATTCTCCAAATTTTAGAAGAGCAAAAAGAACGATTTGCGGATATTGATTTAGATTCGATTGTTGAACAAACTGCAAAAGCGGGTTTGGAAATTTCTAAACGAAAAGGAACAACTTATTACGGCACGGGGAACTCCTTAGCTTATATTGCACGTTCTATTTTTAATGATGATTATCGTGTTATGGCTGTATCAACAATTCTAGATGGTGAATATGGTGAATATGAAATTTGTACAGGTGTCCCAGCTATCATAACAAGAGATGGTATAAAAGAGATTGTTGAGCTGAACTTAACAGAAGCTGAAGAAAGCCAATTTGCACAATCAAATGATATTTTACGGGACTATATGAAAATAATTGGTTACTAGATTAGAAGAAGGTAAAACAGATGAAGGAATATATCATGCCTCGTATATTTAAAGGGTCTGCAGGAATTGCACAAGGTATTTTCGTATCTCTTGGAATTGGCCTACTGATTGAGAATATAGGAAGAATCGTTGATATTCCTATGTTAATTACAATCGGAGTTGTTGCGAAATCACTTATGGCGCCGGCAATTGGAGCAGGGATTGCTTTTATGCTCGGAGCAAATGGACTTGTCATTTTCTCAGCGATGGTTGCAGGAGCGATTGGAGCTGGATCAATTTCGATTACTGCAGCCGGTTTGATGATTAAAACTGGTGAACCAATCGGTGCGTTATTAACAGCGACGCTAGCGGTTTATATCGGTAAACGGTTAAGTGGAAAAACAGCTTTAGATATGATGCTCGTTCCGTTTGCAGCAATATTAGTTTCAGGTTTAGTCGGTATGTGGCTATCTCATAATATTAGTCCGGTCTTACATACAGTTGGTGCATTTATTAAAGATAGCTCAGCTGGTAACCCATTTATCGCGTCTGTTGTACTTGCAGTTGTTTGGGGATTGTTATTAATGTCTCCAGCGTCATCAGCAGCTCTAGCAATTGCACTTAGCCTAGATGGTATGGCGGGTGGTGCTGCACTTGCAGGATGCGTCGCTCAATTTATCGGATTCGCTGTTATTTCTGCGAAAGAAAATAATTTAGGTGGTATTTTAGCACAAGTTCTTTGTACACCGAAAGTACAACTCCCGAATATTACGAAAAACCCAATGATTCTCGTACCAACTGTTGTTGCAAGTGCAATTGTAGGTCCTGTATCAGCGCTTGTATTTCAAATGACAGCAGGAAAAGAAATTGCAGGTCTTGGACTTAGTTCCTTAATCGCACCAATTAACTTGATTTCAAGCAAAGGATTGAGCGTTGTTCCAGCGATGGTGATTACTTATATCGTAATTCCAGTAGCTGTTTCTTATATACTGTATATAATTTTGAAAAAAGCGGGTCGCATTAAACATGGGGACATGACTGTACCGCAATCTTAAAGACTAGTAAGAGTATTTAAAAATATGCCAATTTGAAAATCTCCTCTTACATAGAGAAAAGCAGACTGAAGAAGCCACAGTCTGCTTTTGTTGTTATATATTATACGATTGTCCGGTTCGCAATGTAACTTTTTGCTCACGTAATTCAAATACATAGTACATAGCGGCATAGAGGAAGCTTCCTAGTACGACCCCTGCTACCGCATCTACAAAGGCGTGCTGTTTTGTAAATAAAGTAGATAAAATAATGAGCACGCCAACAAACGTTAGCAGGACGTATACCCATTTGTTTTGTTCCTTTCGCTTATAGGCTGTAATCATAATGACAAATGTTGTGAGTACGTGAATACTAGGAAAACAATTCACCGGTTGATCGATACTATAAATGTAGCGCACTAAATTAGCAAACACATCATTGCCAATCACTTCAGGGCGTGTTACTGTTGTTTGCCACATATAATAGATGCTAAAGGAAGTGAGTTTACCTAATAGTACACTACTTAATGTAACGTAATAGAGCTTTCGATCAGCAAAACAATAATAAATAAGAGCGCCATATAAATAGGGAAACCAAAGTAAATATGGAACAATAAATTCTTTAGTAAATGGAATCCATTCGTCTGCTTTGGTTGTTACATTTACAGCACCTACTGTTAAGTGATTTAGTACGTCATAAAGAAGGCTTACGAGTACGAGCAGGAGTATATAAGATAATGGAATAAAGGCCGAAAACTTGTTATTTTTCATAGTAATTCTCCTATTTGTTAATGTAATAATATGGAACCTGAAAATTATAATATATAAATTGCAAATGAACCATCAATTTTTATAACATTTTTTACAAATAACTATACAGTTTTGTCACTGTATGAATACAAATTGAAAAAACGAGTGCAGATCATGGTTGTTCTGCGTAACAGTGACTTATATATATCGTATTGTAAGTTGCCGATATAGGTGCGTGTAAGGGAAAGTACAATTAATCAAACGTTTGTTTAAGACGTATGTTCGAATTTGTGGTCTTAATCAAACGTTTGTTTAAGGCATATGTTCGACTTCATAGTATGAATCAAACTATTCAAATGCGAGAATCATCAATTATAGAAACAATAAATCAATCTATATAAATAAAAAGTTTAAAAATAAAAATTAACATAATAAAAAATGAGAGACGGCTAATGTAAAGTCGTCTCTCATTTCAAAAAATCTTAGTGTCTTGTTCTTAATTTTTTAAACTTACACAAATGATCTTTATATCAGAATTTTGTTCATTTGATATACAGATCATTTGTGCGATAGTTATTAAAAATAAGTGCAAAATGTGTTTACATAAATGCTTTTAACAGCTGTTGTACCAATGGAATTATTCCACCTAGGAATGATAAGATTGCCATAGCGATTGCCATATCCATTTCCTCCCTTTTCAGAATATTTAGTTATTACACTTTTATTGTATTTTAAAATAATGAAATTAGCAATCCCTTTTAATATGCAATATTGCATATTAAAAATGAGCAAGGAATGTTCTATTTCTTTTATTTGAAAACTAGTAACACCCTTTTTAAAGAGTGAATTGTTTTGCTAAGTCTAAATATATTGCATTTAAGATGATCAGAATTTTAGTATTTTAATATAAAGGTTTAATTAATGTTTTAGGATAGGACTGGAAATTAAGAGTCATTATTGCGGATATTATAATAAGGTATTTTTCCGATTAGTAAACTGCTTTAATAATGTACGAAAAAACAAAGATTTTGCAGGAGAAAAGAAATTTTTAGCGAAATAAGTTAAAGTTTGAAATAAAAAGATATTTTTTATATGATAAGGATAGTGAAAAGTAGGTGAGTGTATGTCAGTAATATTTTATTCATATCCAAAATGTGGAACATGCCAAAAGGCAAAAAAATGGTTAGATGCAAATGATGTAGTATATGAAATGGTTCATATTGTCGAAAATCCACCTTCTAAGGAAGAACTTCGTAGTATATATGAACGTAGTGAATTACCATTAAAAAAATTCTTTAACACAAGTGGGATGCGTTACCGTGAGCTTGGGTTGAAGGACAAGCTAAAAGATGCAAGCGAAGAGGAAATGTTAGACATGCTCGCTTCTGATGGCATGTTAATCAAACGACCAATTGTAACAGGCGGTAATGATGTAACGGTTGGCTTTAATGAAGAGCAATTTGAAAGCGTGTGGAAAAAGTACCAATAAGGTGCTTTTACATAATTAATACATTCATTGGAGGTACAGACATGAGCATTCCAAAACAATTACGTTACTCTGAAGAGCACGAATGGGTACAAGTTGAAGGCAACCAAGTTATTATTGGTATTACAGATTTCGCACAACACGAATTAGGAGATATTGTATTCGTGGAACTTCCTGAAGTTGGTGCAACAATTGAAGCTGACGAGCCATTTGGAAGCGTAGAATCTGTTAAAACAGTTTCTGAATTATACGCACCTGTAGCAGGAAAAGTTGTAGCAGTAAACGAAGAATTAAATGACAAGCCAGAGCTTGTTAACGAATCTCCATACGAAGGTGCATGGATGATTAAAGTTGAGCTTGAAGATGCAGGTCAAGTGGATAACTTATTAACTGCAGAGCAATACGAAGAAATGATTAATCAAGACTAATTTGTAAAGGACAGCTATGAGCTGTCCTTTTTTAGTTGATTTGTATTATACGAAATGCCAATTGAAAAACCAACAAAAAAACCTGTCTTTTTAGGTGGGCGAGAGCATCTGGCTATGTGCAGAAGCGATCAGGCCCTTTTCCTGCCACATGCAAGGGTTAAACCAAAGGGAGAAAGTGAGTATAGGTTATCTTTGTTCTACATAGCAGCGACTTAGATATTGGGAAATTAAAATGGATGTATATAGAACATAGAATTTTTTCTACTTAGAGATGATAGGAATGGAGATTGTCTTAGATATGTTTCTGAGCGAGCCGCTTCCGCTTTTAATCATTGTCTAGAGTGGCTAGAATGTTCGGTGGCTGCGCTTCTTCCTCCGAGGCAAAAAGCGCCTCTATGTCAGGAGCTCCAACACCCTCCTGTTCTGACCAAGCCCCTTCCGCTTTTCTTCACAAAAATAAACAGGAAACAACATTGAAATATTGAATATACTAAAGGGAAGGTTGTATCATAGTATATGGTGATCGGGTGATGCCAAGTGGTCTATGTGGACAAAGTAATTATTGTTGAAGGTAAGTCAGATAAGAGAAAGATCGAAGCGATTATTAGAGAACCGGTGGAAATTGTTTGTACAAATGGTACAATTGGTTTGTCGAAAATGGATGAACTCATTGACCAGCTGTACGATAAAGAAGTGTATGTTCTTGTGGACGCAGATGATGCAGGAGAGAAATTACGCAAACAGTTTCGTCGCGAATTTCCACGGGCTGAACATATTTACATTGATCGTTCGTATCGAGAGGTTGCGACTGCACCATCGTCTCATTTAGCGAACGTTTTATGGGGAGCTGACATTGACGTCTATACAGAATTTTTACGGTAAGGAAGGGTACAATGATCGATTGGACAGGACATGAAGCAGTAGTTGCAGTTAGAGATCAAGATAAAACGGTGTTATACGTATATACGCCAATGTGCGGTACGTGTCAGTTAGCTAAAAAAATGTTAACGGTTGTTGAAGCAGCGTTGCCTCATTTAGAAATTGGGATGCTGAATGTAAATTATGCACCGCATTTTGCACGGGAGTATGAAATTGAAAGTGTTCCGTGTTTACTTATATTTGAGAAGAATCAACTTGTAAAGAAAATATATGCATTTCAATCTGTGGAATATTTATATATGGAATTACAATAGGCGGCAAAAATTTTGCCGCCTCGACATATTTCTTGGGAAATAGTAAGAAACAAATGATTTTTCATACAGCTTTTGTCGAGAGAATGACACAGGAGAGCGTGTTATAGAAATGGAATGGTAATATGTAAAACGTGATATGGGGAGTGTGATGAAGATGAAATTGTATTCACTGCTTCAATCATTTGTAACATATGCCAATACGCAATATCACTTAGAACCACTATTACCACAATTCGAAAAGGTTGTTTGTTTTACTTTCCAAGATGAATGTTATTCATTGAATATTTCAAGAGAGAAAATTGAAATTATAAATGGCGTGGTGGGAACAGAAGGGCTTGTTTGTTCTCAAGAAATAGATTTGCGGTTGTTGATTACAGGTCAAGTTCGCTTGCAGTCGCTATTGCGCCGAAATGCGATTACATATAAAGGGACTTATCGAACGATGTTATTATTAGAATCTGTATTTCATATTTGTAAACCGCTACGAGTTGGCGCTTAACTTTCAGAAAGTTTATTTTTCGCTAAAATTTCTGTTGACATCTATTTCATGCGTTGATACAATTCAAAACATAAAATAACGAAAACTTCATAACGATAAAATCAGACGAATTTTATATCTGATTTTCTCTTATCAAGAGAGGTGGAGGGACTGTGCCCTGTGAAACCCGGCAACCGTCAACTTATGTTGAAATGGTGCCAATTCCTGCAAAGCGAATGCTTTGAGAGATGAGAGGAAAGGATAATAGTAATTTATGTATATAAACCTTTCTGCTCATTTTTAAAGCAGAAAGGTTTTTTTGTTGTTTCGATGTAGAAGGACACTCGAACAACAAGATGTTTTTATGGCTATAGCGGAGAGCCGCTTACGCTTTTTAATTAAAAAGGGGTGACATCGATGATCATTTTAGAAAATGTAAAGAAAATATATCGCTCCAAACACGGTGATGTTACTGCTGTGGATGATGCGAATTTACAAATAGAAAAAGGCGAGATTTTCGGGGTTATCGGCTATAGCGGCGCCGGAAAGAGTTCGTTAATTCGCTTGTTTAATCAATTGGAGAAACCAACGTCTGGAAAGATTACGATTGGAGAGCGTGTAATTTCAGCAATTACAGGTAAGGAACTTCGCGAAGCACGTCAAGAAATCGGAATGATTTTTCAGCACTTCAACTTACTTTGGTCACGAACTGTTCGTGAAAATATTGCTTTCCCGCTTGAAATTGCTGGAGTGACAAAAGAGAAACGAAGTCAGCGCGTAGATGAATTAATTCGTCTTGTTGGTTTAGAAGGACGAGGCGATGCGTATCCATCTCAGCTAAGTGGTGGACAAAAGCAGCGCGTCGGTATTGCGAGAGCGTTAGCGAATAATCCGAAAGTATTATTGTGCGATGAAGCAACGTCCGCATTAGATCCAGAAACGACAGATCAAATTTTAGATTTGCTTCTCGATATTAATAAACGTCTTGGGTTAACGATTGTACTCATTACACATGAAATGCATGTCATTCAAAAAATTTGTAATCGCGTTGCTGTTATGGAAAAAGGAAAGATTGTTGAAAGCGGCAGCGTGTTAGATGTATTTCGTAATCCGCAGCAAGACATTACAAAGCGTTTCGTTAAGCAAATAACAGATTCTGAAGATGCAGATGAGGCAATTGAGCATTTAGCAGAGAAATACCCGGAAGGAAAGGTCGTGAAGCTGCAGTTTATTGGTGAAGCAGTAGAAAGACCAGTTTTACAGGATTTAATGAAGCAAGATGGAGTGGAAGTGAGCATTCTGCAAGGGAATATTGCGCAAACGACAAACGGGGCGTATGGAAGCTTAATTGTCCACTTAAATGGCGACGAAGATGTGATTGCAAAAGCAATTGCAACGATTCAACAAGAGCAAGTCGAGCTGGAGGTGATTGCACATGGATAATCTGCTTCAAAATGTCGATTGGGATACAATGCTAGAAGCTACCGGAGAAACGCTATATATGACGGTAATTGCCACACTGGCAACATTTGTATTGGGGCTTATTCTTGGATTATTACTGTTTCTTACAGGGAAAGATAATTTATGGGAGAACAAACCAGTCAATGTTGTAATTGGCGCGTTTGTAAATATTTTTCGTTCTATCCCGTTTATTATTTTAATCATTTTACTGATTCCATTTACGAAGTTTCTTCTTAACACAATTCTCGGAGCAAGTGCTGCACTGCCAGCATTAATTGTTGGAGCAGCGCCGTTTTATGCAAGAATGGTTGAAATTGCTCTTCGTGAAATTGATAAAGGTGTCATTGAAGCATCGAAAGCGATGGGGGCAAAGACAAGTACAATTATTTTAAAAGTACTGATACCAGAATCTTTGCCAGCACTCATTTCGGGTATTACGGTAACGGCGATTGCACTTGTGGGCTACACAGCGATGGCTGGAGTAGTTGGTGCAGGCGGCCTTGGTACACTTGCTTATTTAGAAGGATTCCAGCGCAACAATAGCGATGTAACTCTCATGGCAACAATTCTTGTGCTTGTGATCGTATTTATTATTCAAGTGCTTGGTGACTTCTTTACGAAGCGACTTGATAAAAGATAAAGAAGGGTTTTCGTCTCAGACGAAGACTTCTATAAATTAACTATTTGGAATATTAAGAAAAGGAAAGGGTGTCAGAATATGAAAAAGGTATTATTTTCAGCACTTATTGCTGTATTTGTATTGGCATTAGCCGCTTGTGGTAGCGGCGAGAAAGATAAGAAAACACTTGTAGTGGGTGCTTCTAACGTACCGCATGCGGTTATTTTAGAAAAAGCGAAACCACTATTAGAGAAAAAAGGGATTACATTAAAAATAAAAAAATTCCAAGACTATGTACTACCAAACGAAACGTTAGCTAGTAAAGATCTGGATGCGAACTATTTCCAGCACATTCCGTATTTAGAGAAAGAGATCCAAGAAAAAGGATATAAATTTGTAAATGCAGGAAAAATTCATTTAGAGCCTATGGGAATTTACTCTAAGAAATATAAAAGTTTAAAAGACCTTCCAAACGGCGGAACGGTAATTATGAGTAATAACGTATCAGAGCGCGGACGTATGTTAGCACTTCTGCAAAAAGGCGGCGTTATTAAACTGAAAGACGGCCTAGATGTTGTAAAAGCGACAGAAAAAGATATCGTAGAAAATCCGAAAAACTTGAAATTTAAAACGGATGTTGAACCAGGTCTTTCACCAAAGTTATATGAGAACAATGAAGGTGATGCAATATTCATTAACTCAAACTATGCAATTGATGCAAAATTAAACCCAACAAAAGATGCAATTGCAATTGAAGGATCAGATTCTCCTTACGCAAATATTATCGCTGTTCGTAAAGGTGACGAAAACAGAAAAGAAATTAAAGAACTTGTAGAAGTATTACATTCAAAAGAAATTCAAGATTTTATTAAGAAAGAATATAAAGGAGCCGTGCTTCCTGTAAGTGAATAAGGTGAAAAAAAGGGCTGGAATTTCTTAGCCCTTTTTTCTTTATATAATTAGGAAGAAAGGTGTATCATAATATAATGTGCAGAAAATTCCTGTTCGTATTTGTAGAAAAATTGTTACATTTTTTCAACGTTTGCGATATCATTTTATTTGATATAAAATTAGAATGAGAATAAAATGAGAATGTGAACGTTTTAGGAATTTTTAAAATGTATATAGAGAATTATTGGAGGTATAGAGATGGCTGGTTCTACATTAACGATTAAAGATTTACATGTATCAATTGATGGCAAAGAAATTTTAAAAGGTGTAAACCTTGAAGTAAAAGGTGGAGAAATCCATGCAATCATGGGACCTAACGGAACAGGTAAATCAACTTTATCTTCTGCAATTATGGGTCACCCAAAATATGAAGTAACACAAGGTAGCATCATCATCGACGGTGAAGATGTATTAGAAATGGAAGTAGATGAGCGTGCGCAAGCTGGTCTATTCTTAGCAATGCAATATCCAAGTGAAATTAGCGGAGTAACAAATGCTGACTTCTTACGTTCTGCAATTAACGCACGCCGCGAAGAAGGCGATGAAATTTCTCTTATGAAATTTATCCGTACATTAGATAAAAACATGGAATTCCTAGAAATGGATCCAGCAATGGCACAACGTTATTTAAATGAAGGTTTCTCTGGCGGTGAGAAAAAGCGTAACGAAATTCTTCAATTAATGATGATTCAGCCAAAAATCGCAATCTTAGACGAAATCGACTCTGGTCTTGATATCGATGCATTAAAAGTTGTATCTAAAGGTATTAACGAAATGCGCGGTGAAGATTTCGGTTGCTTAATGATTACTCACTACCAACGTTTATTAAACTACATCACTCCAGATCATGTACACGTTATGATGAATGGTCGTATCGTGAAATCTGGCGGCCCTGAGCTTGCACATCGTTTAGAAGCTGAAGGTTATGACTGGATTAAAAAAGAACTAGGTATTGAAGACGAAACAGAAGAGCAAGAAGCGTAAGAGAGGAGCAATAAACATGACAATTGGTACATTACCTTTCGATCAAGATTCTATCCGTCAATTTGCAAGCGAAGCGAATGAAGCTGCTTGGTTGACTGAGTTCCGCTTACAAGCTCTTGCAAAGGCAACTGAACTTCCAATGCCAACGCCAGATAAAACGAAAATTGATAAATGGGATTTTATCGGCAAAGGTAAAACTGTAAAGCAAGAGCCTGTAGGTTCTTTAGAAGAACTTCCAGAAGCAGTGAAAAATATAATTGATGAAAATAATAACGTACTTGTACAGCGCAGTGGTACAACTGCATTCGTTTCCTTAGCAGAAGAAGCAAAAACAAAAGGCGTTATTTTTACAGATATCGTAACAGCTGCAACTGAGCATGCTGAACTAGTGCAAAAGTATTTAATGAAAGATGGCGTGAAAGTTGACGAGCATCGCTTAACAGCACTTCATGCTGCACTAATCAACGGCGGTGCGTTTATATACGTTCCGAAAAACGTTGTTCTTGAAACACCACTTCAAGCTGTATTTTTAGTAGACGGCGAAGAAGCAAACGTTTATAACCATGTATTATTTGTTGCAGATGCAAATAGTTCAGCAACATATGTAGAAAACTACGTGGCAAATGAAACTGTTACAGGTATTGCAAATATCGTGGCAGAAGTCATTGTAGAACAAGGCGCACAAGTGAAATTTGGTGCGGTTGACTTATTAGCGAAAGACGTGACATCTTACGTAAACCGCCGCGGCGTAGTTGGACGAGACGGACGTCTTGAGTGGGCATTAGGTCTTATGAACCATGGAAACACAATTTCTGAAAACGTAACGAACTTAATGGGCGACGGTTCATTTGCTGATACAAAAACAGTAACAATCGGCCGTGGCAACCAAACGCAAAACTTTACAACAAAAGTTGTTCACTTCGGTAAACACTCTGAAGGTTTCATCTTAAAACACGGTGTTCAAAAAGATAGTGCAACATCTATCTTTAACGGAATTGGTAAAATTGAGCACGGTGCATCTAAATCAAATGCACAGCAATCTTCTCGCGTTCTTATGTTAAATGAAAAAGCACGCGGCGATGCAAACCCAATTCTTTTAATTGATGAAGACGATGTAATGGCAGGTCACGCAGCTTCTGTAGGACGCGTAGATCCTACACAACTATACTACTTAATGAGCCGTGGTATTCCGAAGAAAGAAGCAGAACGTCTAGTCATCCATGGATTCTTAGCACCTGTAGTAAATGAGCTTCCAATCGAAGGAGTAAAAGCACAGCTTGTTGAGGTAATCGAAAGGAAAGTTCGCTAATGGATATTCATGAAATACGCAAACAGTTTCCAATTCTTGATCAAAAGGTGAACGGCAAACAACTTGTTTATTTCGATAGTGCGGCAACTTCTCAAAAACCGATTCAAGTCATTGAAACGTTAGAACATTACTATAAAGAGTACAATTCGAATGTACATCGCGGTGTTCATACGCTCGGTACGAAAGCAACCGATGCGTATGAAGGCGCACGCGAGAAAGTTCGTAAGTTTATTAATGCGAAATCTATGGAAGAAATTATTTTTACGCGCGGTACAACAACGGCGTTAAATACAGTTGCGGCAAGTTATGGTATGGAAAATGTAAAAGAAGGCGATGAAATTGTCATCTCTTACATGGAGCACCATAGTAATATCATTCCTTGGCAACAAGTTGCTAAGAAAACAGGCGCAACGTTAAAATATCTTCCGCTTCAAGAAGACGGAACAATCTCATTAGAAGATGTTCGTCAAACGATTACGCCAAATACGAAAATCGTTTCCATCATGTACGTATCAAACGTACTTGGAACGATTAACCCTGTAAAAGAAATTGCAGAAATCGCACATCAAAATGGTGCAATTATGGTCGTTGATGGTGCACAAAGTACACCGCATATGAAAGTGGATGTACAAGATTTAAACTGTGATTTTTACACTTTATCCGCTCATAAAATGTGCGGACCTACAGGTATCGGCGTATTATATGGTAAGAAGGAATTGCTTAACAATATGGAGCCAATTGAATTTGGTGGTGAAATGATCGATTTTGTAGATTTACAAGAATCTACGTGGAAAGAGCTTCCGTGGAAATTCGAAGCAGGTACACCGATTATTGCGAATGCAATCGGACTTGGAGCTGCGATTGATTTCCTAGAAGAAATCGGTCTTGATCATATTGAAAAGCATGAGCATGAATTAGCGCAGTATGCTTTAGAAAGACTATCAGAAGTAGAAGGTGTTACAATTTATGGTCCAAAAAAACGTGCAGGTCTTGTTACATTTAATATTGATGAAGTACATCCACACGATGTGGCAACAGTATTAGATGTAGAAGGGATTGCGGTTCGTGCAGGGCATCACTGTGCACAGCCGTTAATGAAGTGGTTAAAAGCTTCTTCTACAGCACGTGCAAGTTTCTATTTATATAACACAAAAGAAGAAATTGATACATTTGTCGAAGCGCTGACGAAAACAAAGGAGTATTTCACAAATGTCATTTAATAATTTAGATACGTTATATCGCCAAGTTATTATGGATCATTACAAAAATCCACGTAACCATGGCGTATTAGAAGACAGTGTTACGGTGAACTTGAACAACCCAACTTGCGGCGACCGCATTCAACTTACGATGAAAGTGGAAGACGGGATTGTTCAAGAAGCGAAGTTTGAAGGAGAAGGCTGTTCCATCTCTATGTCTTCCGCTTCTATGATGACGCAAGCGGTAAAAGGAAAGAAAATTGAAGAAGCACTTAAGCTTTCGAAAATTTTCTCTGATATGATGCTAGGAAAAGAGTATGATGACAGCATTGATTTAGGAGATATCGAAGCATTACAAGGTGTATGTAAATTTCCAGCGCGTATTAAGTGTGCAACATTAGCTTGGAAAGCGCTAGAAAAAGGCTTGAACGAAGAGAAGTAATGCAGATCACTTCCTAAAAATAAGGTTATCCAAGGAGGGACATACGAACATGGCGAAACAGCTGCCAGATATCGGCGATTATAAATATGGTTTCAAAGATAAAGACGTTTCAATTTTCCGTGCTGAGCGCGGTTTAACAAAAGAAATCGTAGAAGAGATTTCACGTATGAAAGAAGAACCACAGTGGATGTTAGACTTCCGTTTAAAATCACTGGATCACTTCTATGAAATGCCAATGCCACAATGGGGTGGCGACTTAAATGACTTAGATTTCGATGAAATTACGTACTACGTAAAACCATCTGAGAAATCCGAAAAGTCTTGGGATGAAGTACCTGATGAAATTAAAGCAACGTTTGATAAATTGGGTATTCCAGAAGCAGAGCAAAAATATTTAGCGGGTGTATCTGCACAGTACGAATCTGAAGTTGTATACCACAACATGAAAGAAGACCTAGAAGCTCTAGGAATCGTATTTAAAGATACAGATAGCGCATTAAGAGAGAACGAAGATATTTTCCGTGAGCATTTCGGAAAAGTAATTCCACCAACAGACAACAAATTCTCTGCATTAAACTCTGCAGTTTGGTCTGGTGGATCATTTATCTACGTTCCAAAAGGTGTAAAAGTTGATACACCACTTCAAGCGTATTTCCGTATTAACTCTGAAAATATGGGACAATTCGAACGTACGCTTATTATCGTAGACGAAGGCGCACATGTACACTACGTAGAAGGTTGTACAGCACCTGTTTACACAACAAACTCACTTCACAGTGCGGTAGTAGAAATCATCATTAAGAAAGATGCATATTGCCGTTATACAACAATCCAAAACTGGGCAAACAACGTATATAACCTAGTTACAAAACGTGCAGTTTGTGAAGCAAACGCAACGATGGAATGGATTGACGGTAACATTGGATCAAAATTAACGATGAAATACCCAGCTGTTATCTTAAAAGGCGAAGGCGCTCGCGGTTTAACATTATCAATCGCGATTGCTGGTAAAGGCCAACACCAAGATGCTGGTGCGAAAATGATTCACTTAGCACCAAATACATCTTCAACAATCGTTTCTAAATCGATTGCAAAACATGGTGGTAAAGTAACTTACCGTGGTATCGTACACTTTGGACCAAAAGCGACAAACTCTCGCTCTAACATCGAGTGTGACACATTAATCATGGATAACCAATCTACATCTGATACAATTCCTTACAACGAGATCAAAAACGATCACGTTTCACTTGAGCACGAAGCGAAAGTATCAAAAGTATCAGAAGAACAATTATTCTACCTAATGAGCCGCGGTATTTCTGAGCAAGAAGCAACAGAAATGATCGTAATGGGCTTCATCGAGCCATTCACTCGCGAACTTCCAATGGAATACGCAGTAGAGATGAACCGCTTAATCAAATTTGAGATGGAAGGGTCTATTGGTTAGTAAAGAAAAAACCTTTAGATAACAAGGGTTTGAGAGGTTTTTATACCGTGCCCAATTTGTGCCAACTTGAAATTATCTTTTAGTGTAGGAGGCGAACTTTTGAAGTTCGTCTTCTTCAATTTTTTCAGTAATATCAAGATAAGTATCCGCTGTTGTTTTGATGGTTTTATGCCCTAATCGATTGGATACATATTTCAAACTTGCACCTGATTCAAGAAGCAGGACAGTATGTGTGTGTCTGAAGCCATGAGTGCCTTTATATTCAACTTCACGAATAGTAGAAGGTGTTAAATAATGTCCGTGGCAATTTTGAAAAATGATACTATCTTCATTTTTGTGAAATCTTTCATTTCCTAAAATTAATTCATTTTGCTTCAATTTGAATTTCTTTAATTTACGAACTAAACCAGGATCTATTTTCATAGTCCGATAAGATGAAGGATTTTTTAATGTTGTCAATTTTACCTTGTTATTGTCATCACGACTTGTTTGTTTATCTATGGTTATTTTATCACCATTTATATCTTCCCATCTTAAAGCTAAAGCTTCAGATATCCTTAAACCGGTTTTGCTTAAAAAGTACATAAGCACGTAATAAAGCTGATAATCAGGAAAGCGTTGATGTTTATATGTTTTCATGAAATCTAATAACTGATTTAATTCTTCAAGGCTGAAATATTTCACTTTTTCCTTCTTTATAGCAACAGAATCTTGAACAGGAACTCTTAATTTATCAGCCGGATTTTTTTCAAGCACCTCAAGTTCATGAACGGCATAATGTAAGATGCTTTTCATAACTGAAAGATATTTTAATCTTGAACCGAATGAATATTTTTCTTTTCCGTTTTTATCAAGTTCACCAAATGCAGCAATCCATCTTTTTATTTCAGGTCTATGAATTGTCATAATTTTTTTATGCCCAAAAGTAGGCAAAACGTGATTTCTAATAATTACTTCAATTTGTGTAAACGTAGATTCTTTTACATTAGCTTTTTTATGTTCAAGCCATTCTTTCACAACATCTTCAAATAACATATTTCTATCGTTTATTGTTTGCCCATTATCCATCTTAATACATTGATTTCTTTATCTCTTCAAATTCTAATTTGTCTGTCTATTTGCTTGTATAATATCATATGTTTGTGAAGGATTACACTTAAAGTAACGGGTGCGTTAGTTGAATATGAAAACCAAAGACCACTGTAAGTGTGGTCTTTCAGGCTGTGGAGAAGACTTTCTCCACAGCCTGAAAGAAAATAATTATTTTCTTTCTCTCTTGTAAGGAATTTTTCAGTGTTCTCGGGTATTCTTTGGTTTTATCAATTCATTTTTTGTTATATTAAAATAATTAGACAGGGGTCAAAAGTGTATGGTATAATTTTCTAAAAAGGAGGGATTATTTTGAAAGTTCTAAATAATGTTAAAGGAATAAAATTACTAGCATGTTTATCAATTGGCTTATGCACTTTTAATTATTCTTCTATTTCTTTCGCTGAAACACAAACAAGTAATTCAGCTGATGCAACAAAAAAAGCTATTGACATTGATACTGGTATAGCAAATCTAAAGTATAATAATCAAGAAGTTTTAGCAGTAAATGGTGATAAAGTAGAGAGTTTTGTTCCGAAAGAAAGTACAAATTCAAATGGTAAATTTGTAGTAGTTGAACGTGAGAAAAAATCACTTACAACTTCACCAGTGGATATTTCAATTATTGATTCTGTGGCTAATCGTACTTATCCAGGAGCAGTACAACTTGCAAATAAAGCTTTTGCAGACAATCAACCTGATTTATTAGTAGCTAAGAGAAAACCTTTGAATATTAGTATAGACTTACCTGGCATGAGAAAAGACAATACAATCACTGTTCAAAATCCTACATATGGTAATGTGTCTGGGGCAGTAGATGAATTAGTATCTACTTGGAATGAAAAGTATTCAAAAACACATACGTTACCTGCAAGAATGCAGTATACAGAATCTATGGTGTATAGTAAATCTCAAATAGCAAGTGCTCTTAATGTTAACGCTAAATATCTTGATAATTCACTGAACATTGATTTTAATGCGATTGCAAATGGAGAGAAAAAAGTGATGGTTGCGGCATATAAGCAAATCTTTTATACCGTAAGTGCAGAACTACCTAACAATCCATCAGATCTTTTTGATAATAGTGTTACGTTTGATGAGTTAACTCGTAAAGGGGTAAGTAATACAGCTCCGCCTATTATGGTGTCAAATGTAGCTTATGGTAGAACAGTTTATGTGAAACTAGAAACATCATCTAAGAGTAAAGATGTACAAGCTGCTTTTAAAGCTTTAATTAAGGGTCAAGGCGTTGAAGCGAGTGGACAGTACAAAGATATTTTTGAAGACAGTACCTTTACTGCTGTCGTATTAGGCGGAGATGCAAAAGAGCATAACAAGGTTGTTACAAAAGATTTTAATGAAATTCGAAATATCATTAAAGATAATGCAGAATTAAGTTCTAAAAATCCAGCATACCCAATTTCATATACTAGCTCTTTCTTAAAAGATAACGCAACTGCTGCTGTTCATAACAATACAGATTATATTGAGACTACAACTACAGAATATTCTAGTGCGAAAGTGACGCTTAATCATACTGGTGCATATGTTGCTCAATTTGATGTATCTTGGGATGAATTCTCGTATGATGAAAATGGCAAAGAAGTACTATCCCATAAAACTTGGGAAGGAAATGGAAAAGACAGAACTGCTCATTTCAATACAGTAATCCCACTACCACCGAATGCGAAAAATGTAAAAGTCCTAGCAAAAGAATGTACAGGTCTTGCATGGGAATGGTGGAGAACAATTATTAATGAACAAAATGTTCCATTAACAAATGAAATAAAAGTTTCAATTGGAGGAACAACATTATACCCAAGAGCTAATATTAATCATTAATTAAAAGTGAAAGCGCCCTGTTTACAGGGCGCTTTTTTACTTGGTTGCAAATATATCAGCGATTCGATACGATATAAAGATCCTTCAACTGTGTTCAACACATAAAAGCCACTTCATCATTAAAATGAGGTGGCTTTATCAGTACGCTTATAGCGAATCCATAATTTTTTCATGCCGATGTAAATGCTGTAGCCGATTAATCCGCCAGCTACGTTCAAAATAATATCATCCACATCAAAGATACCAGTAAAGGTTATTAATTGTAGTAATTCGATAAAGAAAACGATTTTAATAAACAGTTTGCAAGCTGATTTCCAGTTACTTACTTTCGGAAATAGAAGAGGGAGGAAGAAACCGAAAGGAATGAATATTATAATATTCCCTATCGTGTTCATGAGCCATATATCTAGATTATAATGATTAAAATTCATAATATATTTGAATGTACTTGCAAAAGGTATCACATTTACTAGATGGCTAATCATGTTCCAATTACCTGTTTCTAAGAAGTATGTTACATTGCGGAAGTAATCAAAAAGCGGTCTGCTTAATAAAAGTTGAAATACTAAGATGAGCGAATATGGAATAAATAGTCCCCAAGCAAGCCACTTTATGTATTTATGAGAAGGACTCATCGACTTCTCAATCTCTACTCCCAGTACATCAGCCTCTCCAAAATGTTGAATTGCTAATTGCGTTGCCTCTTCTTCTGATTTTCCTTGCTCGATAAACTCTTGTTGTAGGCTTGTCAGATGGTCGTATAGTTCAAGGTATAACTCTTCTTTTTCATTTTTCGGTACATGTGTGTTTTTAATAATGTGTTTGATGTATTCTTCAAGTGTCATCAGCTATAGGCTCCTTTCCGACATACTTTAATTAAAGTAGTAATTTGATCCCATGCTGTGAGTTTTTCTTGTAGAATTTTTTCTCCATTTGCAGTGATGCGATAAAATTTTCGTTTCATCCCTGTTTCGGATTCGCCCCAATAAGAAGCAATCAGCTCTTTTTGTTCTAAACGTTTGAGTGCGGGGTATAACGTGCCTTGGCTCATATTATAAGCATCCTTGCTGTTTTCTTTTAATTTTTGAATGATTTCATAACCGTATGTATCATGTTGCTGAATGATAGAAAGGAGTAAAATATCGATACTTCCTTTTAATATCTCTTTATCCATTTTATGGGTCACCACCTTATAGTGAGATTGTAACACGACATATGTCGTGTTACAAGGTAGTGGTTATAAAGAAAAATGAAAAAGTGCCCTGTTTAATAGAGCAATTTAAAATATTTAGTTCACTTTTCTTTTCATAACCGGAATCTGAATTTCAGTTACAAGCTCCTCTGGATTTAAAGTAGAATGATACCCTGCAATACGCAACTTATCAAATTAAC
The DNA here is from genome assembly GCF_044543425.1 of Bacillus sp. NPDC077411. Taxonomy (NCBI): domain Bacteria; kingdom Bacillati; phylum Bacillota; class Bacilli; order Caryophanales; family Bacillaceae; genus Bacillus; species Bacillus sp. NPDC077411. The sequence continues at coordinate 60,486 of NZ_JBITWA010000014.1, forward strand.
TTAATTTTAAATTTAACAAATCGTTTAAACTGATATTAGATATGTTATACAAAAAATATTTTGAAATTAACTTTCGTACATAAATAAAATCCGATGAAATCTCACCGGATTTTGCTCTTTTAACAAGGATAGCCTGTTAAATTTTATGTTTTATAATACGGAAAATTTAAAATTAAAATGCTTTACGTTGATAAATAATTAATGATACTCCCCATGAAATGATATAAGTACATACAATAATAACCGTAGCTATGGTATACAATGCAGATACAGATAAGCTGAAAATAGCATCGGTAACTGTACTAAACTTTGTTACAAGAAATTGTACAGCAGCTGGACCAAAATGTGCTAATACTAGAAATGAAACCATCACAATGGAAGACATATGATTTTGTTTAAACTGATAAAATAGTGGAAATGTAATGGCTGCAAATAGCAAAAATAATGCATTGCCCATTACAATATGCTCTACAGTAAATGACTTTTGGAAGATGATAAGCATTGCACTTGTTACAGCAATCGCCAATAGCATGTAAACAATTGTCCCAATATAACGCGAAGTGACAATTTCCTTACGGGTATATGGTAAAGAATTTAATAAAATATTTGTTTCGGTCTTTTCGTCATAGGCATGCGTATTAAAAGGAATAAAAATACTTGTAATCGTAAATATTAAAATAGGGTGCGTGTTCATCACAATAAAAAAGACGATACAGCCTAAATAAACTAGCAATTGTTTCTTTTGTAAAATTAAATCGCGCTTGATTAAATTAAGCATGATGCCCTACTCCTTTCGAGTAATACATAATATCTTCTAATGAGGCGCGTTCAATTATAACCTCATTACCAAAAATTTGTTCAACTTCAGCTACATTATTCGTTAATGCCTCAAAGCCAGTCGGTGCACGATGAATATCTACAAAGGCTTTTTCTGTATCGCGGTCTAATAAATCCGTACTACCTTTTACTAGAGCATAGTTTTCCCCTACCTCATGAATCGATTGATTAAAGATTAATTTCCCCCTTTTTAGAAAGGCAATAAAATCAGCGATGCGATCTAAATCTGTCGTAATATGTGTAGAGAAGAATATTGTACGATTGCCATCAAGCATTAATTCATGCAGTAAATTGAGTAAATCACGTCTAAATATTGGGTCTAAACCTGCTGTTGGCTCATCCATAATAATCAACTCGGCATGATGTGATAGCGCAAGCGCTAGTGAAGCCTTCATCTGCATACCTTTTGAAAAAGCTTTAATCGCTTTATTCATTGGCAGTTCAAACTGCTCTACATACTGTTTAAATATCGTTTCGTCCCAATTTTTATAAGCGGGTGCGACTATTCGCTTAATATCCTTTAGATTTAAGCCTTCATAAAATACGTTACTATCAAAAACAAAACCGATGCGCTCTTTAATTTCCTTTTCGTGCGTTGCATAGTCTAAGCCAAAAATTTCAACTTCACCCGCATCTGGCTTTAATAAGTTCATTATCATTTTAATGGTTGTCGACTTCCCTGCACCATTTGCGCCAATGAAGCCTGTTACAAATCCTTTTTTAATTTGTAAATTTAATTGCTCTATCGAAAAACCTTGAAATGTTTTACTAACATTGTGTAGCTCTACTATATTCTCCATACATTTTACTCCTCATATAAAATAGTTAATAATTCTCGGAGTTCCGTTAAGGGTAGCCCAATTTCCTTACTATTAGTAATGACAGACACTAACTGTTCTTCAATAACTTTTAATTTTTTCTCACGTACTACATCTAAATTTTGTTCAGCAACAAAAGAGCCCTTACCTACGATCGAATAAATAAAGCCTGCTTTTTCTAACTCTTCATACGCGCGCTTTGTCGTAATGATACTGACTTGCAAATCTTTTGCAAGCTGGCGCATTGATGGGAGTGGCGATCCCTCTTTTAAATCACCACTCAAAATTAGTGATTTTATTTGGTTGGTAATTTGTTCGTAAATCGGTTCCTTAGAACTGTTTGAAATAATTATTTGCATGCAAATCCCTCTTGATCTTCATATTGTATATATACTTTATATATAATATATATATTTTTTATTAAAAATGCAACGTTTTTTCAGAAAATTTTTAAGGAGAAATTTTTGCTTTTTCCTTCAATGAGAGTACAATGTAAAATAGCAAGAAAAGACGAAAAGTATTTACAGGATTCAAGCTTACATATAGCGTAAACAAGAAGTAGGGAATTGAGAGGAGGTTTTTTCTCTGCAAGAAGTAATAATTCATCTTTATCATACGAATGATATACATAGTCATTTTGAAAATTGGCCGCAGATTTCGCGTTTTGTGTTAGAAGAGAAAAAGCGTCGTCTTGCTGCTGGTGAAGCGGTTTTTACATTAGATATTGGCGATCATGTTGATCGATTTCATATGATTTCTGAGGCAACGAGTGGAAAAGGAAATGTGCAGCTATTAAACGAAGCGTTGTACGATTATGTAACGATTGGGAACAATGAAGGGATTACACTTGCTAACGAGCAGTTGGATCATCTATATGACGATGCAAATTTTGAAGTGCTCGTTGCCAATTTATTTAAAAAAGATCAAACGCGTCCGAAGTGGGTAAAACCATATGTACTGCAAACGCTTGATAACGGAATTACCGTTGCGTTCATTGGTTTAACAGTTGCATATCCTGATTTTTATGCGAAGTTAGATTGGCATATTGAAGATCCATTTCTACATTTGGAAACGATTTTAGAAGAGGTGCGCTCGCAGGTAGATGTCATTGTTGTCTTATCTCATTTAGGGAAAAATGCAGATGAATATATGGCAGAGCATTACGATCTAGATGTTATTTTAGGTGCACATACTCATCATTTATTTGAGCGTGGTGTATTGGTGAATGGAACGCTTCTTTGCTGCGGGGAGAAGTGGGGGCATTATGTTGGACATGTGCAAATTACGGTGAATTTAGAGACAAAGAAAGTGATGAAAAAAGATGGACGGGCAATTAGCACGAAACGATTAGGAGCATATGGAGAGCGGCATGCTTTATTAGAAGAGCTTGAACAAGATAGTAATCTCATCATGACGGAGCCTGTTGTAACTTTAAAAGAATCGTTAGAAATGAATTGGTTTCAAGAAACGAAATTGGCTCATATGCTTGCCGAGTCTCTCAAAGAATGGTGCGATGCTGAAATCGGTATGGTAAATGCAGGTGTACTACTTGAAGGACTACAAGAAGGTGTAGTTACACGAGGAGATATTCATCGCATTTGTCCACATCCAATTAACCCATGCCGCTTGCAGATGAAAGGAAAAACATTGCGAGATGTGATTTTGAAAGCGCGTCGTCCAAACATGGAGCAGCTTGAAGTAAAAGGGTTAGGATTTCGCGGAAAAGTCATGGGAAAAATGATATATGCGGGCGTTGAAGTTGTCCCGGATACGATTCCGGGTAATAAAACATTACTCAAAGATGTCATTGTCAACAGAGAATCATTAGATCTAGAACGAATTTACACAGTAGGGACGATCGATATGTTCACATTTGGCTATTTGTATCCAGAGCTTGCTGTTGTATCAGAAAAAGAATACTATATGCCGGAACTACTTCGTGATGTTTTAACAAATACATTACTGACATATGCTTCATCTGTAAAATTATAGCCTGCTGCATTGCAGTAGGCTTTTTGTATTCACATTCGTTTTTCTCTTTTCATACAGATAAAGAGAGAGGAGTGTGAACTATGGTTAATGTAGAACCAATTATAATAAATGAACACACGTTTATAGCAGTGAGTGTACAGCTTCCGAAAACAAATTTGTTAGCTGTTATGAGCGATAAAGGATATATTATGTGCGGGGCGCTGGATGTTGCTTTGTTAAATGAAAAGTTAAGCAATCGCGGTATCCTTGCGGGGCGTGCCGTTGGGGTTAGGACAATTGAGCAGTTGTTAGAAGCACCGCTTGAATCGGTTACGATTGAGGCAGAAAGATTAGGAATTACAACTGGTACAATTGGAAAAGAAGCATTGGTGAAAATGATTTAATATATCGTCCCTCTTTTTTGCATATACATGTGTAAGAAGGAGGGATTTTGTTATGCGTGCGTTTCGTCCCCGAACTTCTCGATTTCGGAAAGGACCATTGCCATTTCGTTACGTATTGCTTATTTCATTTGCTATTTTTATTTTTCTTACCTTACAAGGCTTATGGCTTGTGAATAAAAGCATGCGGCCAACGTTAATGAAATATGCAGAAATGCAAACGAAGCGGACTGCCACAGTTGTGATGACGAAGGCAGTGAAAGATAGGGTTGCGCAAGGCATCAACGTTGATTCATTAATGAAAGTGCAAACTGATAAGAACGGAAAAGTTTCTACAATGGATTTAAATACAGAAGCAGTTAATGAAATTTTAACAACGACAACAACATACATAGAAGAATATTTACACCTGGTTGAAAAAGGAGATACGAAGGCGTTAGGATTATCAGAAGATGACGGAACGGCACTATCTGTTCCTCTCGGAAGAATTACGGATAATGCATTGCTCGGTAATATAGGACCAGATATTCCGATTACGTTTACAACAATTGGTCATGTATCCACAAATATTAAACAAGATTTTGAGCAGCAAGGAATTAACAATACGGCGATTAAAATTGTGATGGAAATTGAAGTGGCGCTTCAGGTTATTATTCCGTTTCATACAAAAGAAGTAACTGTGAAGCAAGATATTCCAATAGCCACGCGCATTGTTCAAGGTGAGGTGCCTGGTTATTATGGAAGCGGCGGAGTTGTTGTACCAGAAAAGAACGAGAAAAAAGCGGCTAACTGAAACGAGCCGCTTTTTTACAATAATTTCTGTTATTTTTTTGAATTCATTCTTTCTTTTCGTTCCCATAAACTTAAATGCATGTACGGATCAAATGCCCACTCCGTATAGCCGTTATCTTTATACAATCCAAAATGTAAATGAGGCGGGAATTTACCAGCTGTCCCAGGAGGGCCGTAGCCAGTGCTGCCGACAAATCCAAGGACAGTTCCAGGTTCAACGATTTGTCTAAGCTGTATTTCTTTTGAGAATCCCCCCAGATGTGCGTAGTAATGGTAGTTGTTGTATAAATCACGAATACCGATGCGCCAGCCGCCAAGGCGATTCCATCCTTTCGTTTCAATAATGCCATAGCAAGTAGAACGAACAGGTACACCGTGCCCGGCGAAAATATCTGTTCCCTCATGCATACGACGTCCACCAAAGCTTCGTTTCGCACCAAATGTACTGCGGTAGCTATGGCTGCTGTGAATGGGCAGAGGAAAGGCATTTCCCTCTAAATCAATTCGATTGTAATGTTTGTACATACGGGCATACCCTAATATTAACTCTACTGTTTTTGTCCGCTGATAATACTCCCACAGCATAATTTTTAGCTGTTCACGATTTGCCCCACGTTTTCCTAATATGGTAGCCATTGTATAGAGAACATCTTTTTCATTATTTGGGTCTGCCAATCCATCGTTATTTCCGTCTAACCCTATGCCTCCAAATAAGGAAATTGTGTACGGTCTTGTATCATGGAGGTCTGAATTTGCTGGCCCGGACCATACTTCTGGTTTGAAATAAATCGAGATAGTGGCATCTGGCTTTTTCGGAATATCTCGGCGTACGGAACGAATATTTCGTTCGTATTGATCAATGGCAGCAAAGTAGTACCATGGAATAAGAGAGACGGTTTCCATTTCTTTATATAATGTCATTCGCTTCTTATATATATCTTGCTTGTTTTCTTCCCCGTATACAATATTGGTCTGAAGAAGAAAATAAATAAAAAGCAGAAGGAAAAGTTTTCGATGCACGGCAGTAAGCTCCTTTCCGAATCACTACCTTTAGTGTGAGATATACACGATATTTCATTATAAGTAATAATTGGAAAGAATTCTTGCAATCTTCATTTGAGCAAATCGCTTTCATGCGATAGAATAGATATGTTACATTGAAAGAAGCGAACACGGTAAACTATTTCATATTGTGCGGAGTTGATGAACATGACAAAACAAACAGAATATAAGCGCAAGCCCGAATGGTTAAAAATTAAATTAAATACAAATGAAAACTATACAGGCTTAAAGAAAATGATGCGTTCTAAAAACCTTCATACCGTTTGTGAAGAGGCAAAGTGTCCGAATATTCACGAATGCTGGGCTGTTCGTAAAACAGCAACATTTATGATTTTAGGTGCAGTTTGTACACGTGCATGTCGCTTCTGTGCTGTTAAAACAGGCTTACCAACAGAGCTTGATTTACAAGAGCCGGAACGCGTAGCGGATTCCGTGTATCAAATGAACTTAAAACATGTTGTTATAACAGCGGTTGCACGTGATGATTTGAAAGACGGAGGAGCGGAAGTTTTTGCGGAAACAGTGCGTGCTGTTCGTCGCAAAAGTCCATTTACGTCTATTGAAGTTTTACCATCTGATATGGGTGGGGTAGAAGAGAATTTAAAAATGTTAATGGATGCACGTCCTGATATTTTAAACCATAACATTGAAACAGTGCGTCGATTATCTGACCGAGTTCGCGCAAGAGCAAAATATGATCGTTCATTAGAATTTTTACGTCGTGCAAAAGAAATGCAGCCAGACATTCCGACAAAATCAAGTATCATGCTTGGGCTTGGTGAAACAACAGAAGATATTATCGAAGCAATGGATGACCTGCGTGCAAACAACGTTAACATTTTAACGCTTGGTCAATATTTACAGCCGTCTAAAAAGCATTTACCGGTTATTAAATATTACACACCAGCAGAATTTGCAGAGCTAAAAGAAATTGCACTTAGCAAAGGATTTAGTCACTGTGAGGCTGGCCCACTTGTGCGTTCTTCTTACCATGCTGATGAGCAAGTACAATCTGCAAAAGAGAATACAGTAGCAGCAAAATAATGAGGAGATCCTTCTTAGTAACTTAGCTAAGAGGGATTTTTTTTTGAGAAAGATGTACTTGAATAGAAAGGAAGGAATTCATGAAAGGGTTTATTTTATTAGCGTTTGCAATTGTGAGTGAAGTCTTTGGAACAACGATGCTGAAGTTGTCAGATGGCTTTACGAAAGTATGGCCAAGTATCGGGGTTGTTCTTGGTTTTGCATCTGCCTTTTATTTTTTATCACAAACATTGCAGCATCTTCAAATTAGCACTGCTTATGCGATTTGGTCCGGAGTTGGTACAGCGTTAACGGCAGTAATTGGTGTTCTTATTTGGAAGGATGCTTTTACATGGCAAACACTCGTTGGTTTAGTGCTCATTATTGGCGGAGTAGTTGTATTAAATATGTCGGGGTCGGGTGCACATGGATGAAACGAGAGCTGGAATTTTCAGCTCTTGTTTCATTCATATTCTAATACAATATTTCCACATGTGGATAAAATCTTTCGTAATTCTTCTGTGGATAACGAAATCGTAAATTCAGGGACACCAGGTGAAATTAATATTTTTTCGTGTTGATAAATAGAAGAATCCACAATAATCGTTACATCCTGTGTATAACCAAACGGAGCAACACAACCTGGAATGCATCCAGTCTTCTCTCTTAGTTCATCAGGTGAACAAAGTGATACGCGTGTACCGATGATGTCTTTCATTTGCTTCATATCGAGGCGAGTTCCTTCTAATGTAAAAAAGACATAGTGAGCCCCAGATTTTGTTTTCATAAAGAGGCTTTTACTTGGTTCGCCTTCTAAGCCAAGGCGTTCTCGAATGAGCCGATCTGTTTCGTAATCTAAAATAGGTTCATGTTCAAACTTTTCATATAAAACATTCGTTTTATGTAGTAACGAGATGACTTCTTCGTACATCGGAATGCAAGCTCCTTTCGTTTCACTTTTTGAATGTTTTCCACAGTTTTTCGAATTTCTTTTTGTTTATAATTTCATGTGTAATGAATTGCCCATTATAAAAAGCGCTATATGTTGTAAAGGCACACGGCGCAGTTTGAGCAGATTCTCGGGTTGAAATTTTATTGCGCTGAACAGAAATGTCGTATTCTTGCTCAATTTCTTTCAGTTCTTGGTGGACATAATAATCGGTAAAAGGGCATTGATCTGTGTAATACACAACCAATCCTTCTTGAGTTTCAGCATGCATTTCTTTTGCGCTCGTATGAAATTGCGGGATAGGTGTCTCGACATCAAACTTATACACAAGGAGTTCAAAGTAAGGTGGTGCTGTATCACAAACTTCGAATCCTTTTTTCTTTAAATAGCTGCCATCTGATAAATACGGGCGCTTCTTTTTGCTTGAAATAACAACAACACCGTGTTTACCATTGATTTTTGCATTTTGTATACATTCGTCTAATAATGCCGCGCCGTGTCCTTTTCCCTTAAAGCGCCCAGAAACCCAAAAGCAGTTTATACAAAAATATTCTGGAGCTATAATAGGTACCCAGGCGGATTCAGCTGGAAGGTATTCAATAAATACTTTCCCGTTTACATCTAGCTTTTTGAAGACAAGTCCTTCTTCTATTCGTTTTTGTAGCCATGCTTTCTTTTGCTGGACTCCGCGTGCCATTCTCTTGTCAGATATAGCGCAGCAAATATGTTCTGATTCTAAATTATCAGTAGTTACGTTAATTCGTTTCACAATGTATCTCCCATAATCTGTGGATAGTTACTGCATCATGTTCGATTGTAATTTCGTATACGTCTGGGTTACTTAAGTTTTTCCATGTGGAAAAACCGATGTTTTCGTCAAACATTCTTAAAATAAGTGTGAATAAGTTACCGTGTGTAACGAGCATTGTTACCTTTTGTGTATCATCTTGTAATATGCTGTGGATAAGTGATCGAACTCTCTCCGTCGCTTGGCGTGTAGATTCTCCGCCAGGAAAAGTGATATCTATGTCTGTAAATGTTTGCTCTAGCATTTGTAGCCAATTACTCATTGGGGCGCCGCTCAGTATACGCTCAGTTAACCGTGCATCTTTTTGAATAGGGAGCTGCATATGTGACGTGTAAGGTGTAATGGATTGAACAGCACGAGTAAAGGGACTAGAGATAATATTTTCGATAGGAAGTCGTTTTGTAATGAGAAAATTGGCAAGATCTTTTGATTGTTGCTCGCCTATTGCTGTAAGCGGGGCATCATGTTCTTGTCCAGTTGCCATGCAATGGCGGACAACAATTAATTTCTTCATAATTCATTCCTCTTTTCTTTAACAGGAAGTAATAGTTAACTGCTGGTATGTGCTCCGTTCGTTTCACTTTATATAGACGAATTTGTACGTACTTCGACAAATAGAGTGGGAAATCCTCTTTTTTCTAATTATTGGGAAGTTGGGTGGGGTTTCTTACAAAATAAAAAGCTAAGCCGAGCCGGCTTAGCTTGCATGTTCTAATGTAAATTTTGTTTTTATGTTACGAATAATCATGTAAGCACAGATACCAAATAGCATCATCAGTCCTTCGATTACGAACAAATGAATTTGCCCGCGTTGGTAGAGTGCTGCGAAAAAGTCAACAAACGCATGAAGGAATACTGCCAGTCCTACAAACATGTATTTTTTATACTTTACACCGTATAAGACAAGCATTGTGAGAGCGATTTGCATGATAAAAGCAACGAGTCGTTCAACTCCGCCAAATAAATAGAGATAAGGCGGATTATGTATTAAGGCGTCTTGGACAGCGCTAAGCTGTGGTACTTTTTCAATCATTTTGGTGAAGGTACCGTTATTAATGGCGAAAGCAAATACGAGAGTTTGGGCTCCAGTGGTTGCTCCGATTAATAATGATTCAATCCCCCCGTGACCAATTCCGTAAGCGAGACCATCTTTATATTCCTGATACTTTTTGAGTAGAAAGTAAAAGGCAATAAAACGTCCAAGTTCTTCAAAAATGCCAGCTGTTAATCCACCATATATGGCATAGATAAACGAATTTTTTAACAGTGGAGCTGTCGCTGGATTTCCCAATATAAATACATGTAACGTTTTCTCTAAAATTTGTGAGAATCCGATAAAAAATACAATTCCGACACCGACAATTTTGAAAGAGATTTTATACTTTTTCCGAAAATAAATGAGAGCAATAATCGGAATAAGAACACAGATAATGATTTGGACGATTATACTTCCAATTGCTGCATTTGAAACCATAAATTTCACCACTTTCTAATATATATATTCTATATTATGCCTGAAAAACGGTGAAATGTTTAGGGAATAACCTGAGATTATCTTCCCAGGTTATTTGATTCAACAGATAGTACTTTATCCCGCATCAACGGGCAGTAAGACCCCCACCTCAAGATTTGGAGAGAAGCGAAGAAGATAGGTGGGGGATAACTGCCCGTAAAAGTCCGATTGGGCGGGCTTTCCATCAGTGAAGGATGAAGAACTCCCCACTGATGGAAGTTTCACTTTACTTCATCGTATTAGGCATTGTATCCGTTTGTGTATTATTTAAGTGCGGGTTTTTGCTCATTTCACGTTTAAGCATATCAAGTGTTTGAGCATATTCTTTATCGTTTAATGTGCCTGACTTGAGTCCTTGAATTTGTGATACTAATTTTTGTTCTGTTGATACATATGCTTTGTAATAGCGGGGAACGATAGACAGTGCTGTTTTTTGTACTTGATCAGCAACTAAAGCTGGGTCTGTTGTGTTTGCTCGGTAGACAATAAACACTTCGTCATCGGTTACAAGTGTTGCGGCGTTCATGACATCTGGTAGTTTGACGGTTAAATCTGTAATCATTTCAGCTAATCGTTCCTTGTTAATGGTACCAACTGGGCGATTGGATACTTCATCTTTTTGTTTATGAGAATAGCCAACCCGTGTTAGCATTCGGTTTGGTACGTCCTTCCCGTATAAGTCTTTATGTTCTGACACGAGTACACGGCTTCCTTCTTCACGTTTCATTTCTGCTTTCTTTGTTTGACATCCAGCACAGATGGAAAGAGTGAGAAGGGATAAGAGCAGTTGTTTTTTCATGATTGTTTTCTCCTTATTTGATGTAAGCACGATTGGTTCAACTAACCTTTTGGAGAAGAGCGTTCCAAAAGGAAGTTTCACTTTACCCCGCTCTAACGGGCAGTAATAGTTAGAAAAAGCAAAGAAGTGTTAACTGCCCATAAGAGCCCGATTAGTTCAACTAACCTTTTGGAGAAGAGCATTCCAAAAGGAAGTTTCACTTTATAGCATTTCCCACTGAGAAGGTTTTTTGTATTTGAAATTGTTGGTTTTGAGGCTTTATGATACGATAAAAAGAAGAAAGAATAGGAAAGGGATTGGAAGATGGAGCAAAAACAGGAGATTCGCACTACAGTTCATGTGAATAATATCCACTATGAAGTAATAGAAGAGAACCGAAATGGATTTAATGAAGAAGCATTTAAAGCTCGTTATGCAGAAATTTTAAATAAATATGATTACATTGTGGGCGATTGGGGCTATGATCAGCTTCGTTTGCGCGGCTTTTTTGATGATAGTAACCAGCGTGCAACGTATGATACAAAAATTAGTACGTTATCTGAGTATTTATATGAGTATTGTAATTTTGGGTGTTCGTACTTTGTACTGAGAAAAGTGAAGAAGTAAAAAGAAGGAGCTGGCTTTTAAAAAGTCAGCTCCTTCTACTTTTCGATATGATTCAAATTACATATATATAGAAATACAGTCACCAGCTGCAAGTTTGGCATTTGGTTTAATTTGTTGACCGTTTAGTTGAATAGCTCCATCTTTAATTTTTTCTGTAATTACTGTACGGCTCCATTCTGAAATATAGGTTGCCAATACTTTATCGATGCGAAACACTCCGTGCACGGATTCTAAGAGAATGGTTAGTTCAGTTGTTCCCCCATTTTGATAGGGCGTAATTGAAATGTTGTTTAGCGTTTCTTGTCTTTCTTCTTGAAAGGTGTCGACTGTTTCCACGTGCTCAGAATGCGTTTTATAAATGTGTAACTTTTTATTCCACGTATGTCCTTTTGCACATTTGTAAATTGCAAAACGGTAAATGTTTTTACCGTTCGCGTTATGCCTGCGAATGTGCGTATCAGTAAAAAGAGCTGTGTGACCACAATTTTTACAATGTTTTTCAACAGTTGTCTCTAATTCCGTTTTATATAAGTTCCAAAAAAGTTGTACGTTCTGCATTTTCCTTCACCTCGTATTTAGATAAAGGAACGTGAGACATCTATTTGGATGTCTTGCGGTATGAAATATAGAAAAAAGAGAAAAATAAAAGAAGGTTCCCTTGTGAGGAACCTTTGTAACAATCATACTGCAGATGTGCTACGCTCCTTTGTAATGGGAATTGGGCAGACTACTCCCTTGAAAAAAGCGTTGTGCTTTTTTGAGAGTAATGCTATCCAGTTGCTTATCCATTACAAAGTAAATGTTGGCATACGTAGTGTGACATCCTTTCTATCCAAATAGATTTGTCGTTAGTATAACACATTAAACTGAAAATTCAAAACAAATAACATGAAAAAATCACCAGCTCTATTACAAGCCGGTGATTTGGATTACATCAGTTCAAATAAAAATGAGCGTAATTCTTCTGCGTTTTCTTCAGAAATCGAAAATGCATGTTCTAAGTAGCCAGGTTCTTCTAAATCGTCACGACCGATAATTGCAAATTTATTGCGCTGCATATCAAGGACGATTGTTTTGCCATAATGACGATCGGAGTACAAAAGCGCTAAATCGTGGCGCTCGTTTTCTCCCATAAAGCTTACGAAACGCGTTTTTGTTTCTACTGTGTCATCGTAAAGAAAAAAACGTTCTTCCATGAACATGACTCCTTTTTAAATATCTAAATTTAAGTGTGGTTTATGATCTAAATGGTGGTGCGTTTTAATAAAGCGCACTGTTCTTGTTTTATAACGCATAACGATCGAATATGTTTCAGCTAAATCGCCGCCAAGGAATTTCACACCGTCTAATAACTCGCCAGCAGATACACCTGTTGCTGAGAAAATTGCATCATCACCGGATACTAAATCATCTAGCATTAGCAGTTGACGTGGGTTTTCTAAACCCATTGCAAGGCAGCGTGCTGCTTCTTCTTCATTCATTGGAACGAGACGTGCTTGCATCTCTCCGCCAAGACATTTCAGCGCAGCGGCAGAAATAACGCCTTCTGGGGCACCGCCAGTACCGATAAATAAGTCGATTCCTGTGCCTGGAAGAGCTGTTGCGATAGATGCACCAACATCACCATCACCAAATAATTTTACGCGTGCACCTTTTGCCCGAACACGGTTAATAATTTCTTGATGACGTTCACGTTCTTGGATGATAACTGTTAAGTCACGAATTTTTTTATTGTTTGCTTCTGCTACAATTTCAATTGTTTTTTCGATTGGATCATCTAAGCTAATTTTACCAGCTGCATTTGGGCCAACCGCGATTTTTTCCATATACATATCAGGAGCATGTAGAAGGTTTCCTTTATCAGCGACAGCGATAACAGCCATTGCGTTTGCAAGACCTTTCGCTACGATATTTGTTCCTTCTAACGGGTCAACGGCAATGTCTACTTCTGGACCGTTTCCTGTTCCGAGCTTTTCCCCAATGTAAAGCATCGGTGCTTCATCAAGTTCCCCTTCGCCAATCACAACAGTACCTGCCATGTTAACAGAGTCAAACATTGTACGCATTGCAGTTGTTGCAGCGTCATCTGCCTCATTTTTCTTCCCACGGCCCATCCATTGTGCTGATGCAAGGGCTGCTGCTTCTGTTACACGGACAATTTCTAATGCGAGTTCACGTTCCATTGTGACATTCCTCCAATTCCGAAAATCATACAAATATAACTATAACAAAGAACCGGAAAAAGGTGAATTCGAAAAATTGTCGATTTTTTTTGAATAAAAGGTTACAATTGGGAATGAAAATGCTTTAATTTCCAGGTAGGTGACATATATGTACTTTGTAGACCGTAAAAAAATTGAACAAATGTTACAGTGTTTAGAGAAAGTTGTTGCAGCATTTCAAACAAAGCAAGAATACAAGGGAGCGCTTGAGGAATATGCATTAGAGCGTATGGCGCATCTTATGATTGATTCTATTTTAGATGTAGGCAATGCCATGATTGATGGATTTATTATGCGCGATCCGGGTAGCTATGAAGATATTATTGATATTTTAATGGATGAAAAAGTTGTTACAAATGAAGAAGGAGAACATTTAAAAGAAGTCGTTCGTCTTCGAAAAATGATTGTGCAGGATTATGTAAGTATGAACCATACAGAAGTGTATCATACAGTGCAAAAACATATTGATATGATAAAACAATACCCTGTCAATATTCGCCGGTATTTGGAACAAGAGCTTGGTCCTGTATCTGCGTTTGTGGGAGAATAGATTATGTTTTAGCTCTAATGGACCATGATGTATACTGTCCGTTAGAGCTTTTTCGAAGGGAGTTAAGAAATGGGGGAAGCGGCACGTTCCACAAGAGAGGAAATTATTCAACTTTTGAAAGTAAGAGGAGAACAAACGGTTTCGTTATTAGCAGAAGCGTTGCAAATTACAGAGATGGCCGTACGTCGTCATTTAAGTAAGCTTGAGAAGGATAAGCTCATTGAAATGAAAATGGTACGGCAACATGTCGGAAGACCAATGTATGTCTACTGTTTAAGTGCAAAAGGAGAAGACTTGTTTCCAAAACAATATAAGCAGTTTGCAGTCGAAATGCTAGAAGATTTGCAGCGTATTGGCGATGAAGAACTTGTTAAGAAACTTTTGCAGGCGCGAACAGACCGTATGGAAGAACAATTGGCAAAACGTGTAAATCGAAAGGAAACAACATTAGAGCGCTTAAAAGAAATTGCAATCATGCAAGAAAAAAATGGGTATATGGTGCGCGTAGAACAAGAAAGTGAACATTCTTTCATACTACAAAAACAAAATTGTCCGTTAATGGAGGTAGCTGAAAAGTTTCCGCAAATTTGTCATGATGAGAAAAGTATGTATAATAAGCTATTGCCAACCACTGATGTAAAAGTATTATCGAGTATGTGCGTGGGAGACTGTTTCTGTTCGTATCAAATCATAGAAAAAAAATGAACATTATGGGACGCTTTTTGAAAAAGCGTTTTTTTCTTTTGGAAAAGAGGATACGATAAGAAGAGAGTATGTATCAAGAAGGAGTGACATCTGTGTATAAAGGCTATTTAATTGATTTAGACGGAACGATGTACCGAGGCGAAGAACGCATTGAAGAGGCGAGCGATTTTATAAAGGCGCTGCAAGAGCGTAACTTACCTTATTTATTTGTGACGAACAACTCGACGCGTAAACCAGAGCAAGTGGCAGACAAGCTTGTGCAGTTTGATATTCCGGCTACACCAGAGCAAGTATTTACAACAAGCATGGCCACAGCGAACTTTATATATGAAAGAAAACAAAATGCTTCTGTATATATGATTGGGGAAGAAGGTTTACGTGATGCACTTGTGGAAAAAGGATTCACACTTGTGGATAGTAATCCTGATTTTGTCGTTGTTGGACTAGATCGTGAAATTACGTATGAAAAATTGGCAAAAGCGTGTTTAGCTGTTCGAAACGGGGCAACATTCATTTCAACAAACGGTGATATTGCGATTCCAACAGAACGTGGCTTATTACCAGGGAACGGTTCCTTAACATCCGTTGTAGCAGTATCCACAACAGTAAATCCAATTTTCATTGGGAAACCGGAATCCATTATTATGGAGCAAGCATTAAAAGTACTCGGAACAACGAAAGAAGAAACATTAATGGTTGGGGATAACTATGACACGGACATTTTAGCAGGCATGAATGCGGGCATGGATACACTACTTGTCCACACAGGAGTTACATCTGTGGAAAAATTAACAGAATACGACGTGCAGCCAACGCATGTTGTCCACAGTTTGACGGAGTGGATTGAGAAGATGTAAGAAGAGATAGGCAATCGTAAATGGTTGCCTATTTTTTATTATAAAAAATTTGTTTTGCTGATAGATGTGGTCGAATTGTGTGAGGTTTTATTTCTTTCTTGCCAAGCAGTTAGATAGTATAATATGGAACAAATGTAATGAGGAGGCGTATTTATGAAGTGCGCAAAAATGATGAGGGTACAAATTCAAGGGGAAAACGCATCATTTACCCTATAAACTGCGTGGTTCCCCTTTAATATGGGGGTATCATCCTAGTGGAAAAAGATTTACAAGAATTAAAGAATAGTAATATATCAACTACAGTAACCGATTTACCGAATTATGTGTTTACTGATGTGAAGAAGGCTTTTCTATGGCTTGGCTTTCTTGCTTTCTTTAGTGTATTGAACGAAATGGTTTTTAATGTAGTTTTACCTGATATCGCGAAAGATCTTGGTATATCACCATCTTTAGCTAACTGGGTAAATACAAGTTTTATGCTTTCATTTGCGATTGGATCAATCACGTACGGAACAATAAGTGATAAATATGGTGTGAAGAAATTACTTGTCTTTGGTCTGCTTGCTTATAGTGGTGGATCACTTTTAGGAGTGTTGGCACATTCTCATTTTTTGGCTGTAATTGCTGCGCGTTTTATGCAAGGTGCTGGTGCATCAGCAGTGCCAGCGCTTATTATGGTAATCGTTGCACGCTACATGAAATCAGAAGATCGCGGGAAAGCATTTGGCATAATCGGCTCATTGGTAGCTATGGGAGAAGGAATAGGGCCAGCTCTTGGCGGGATGATTGCTCATTATGTACAGTGGCCCTTTCTTTTTCTGATTCCGATGCTGACACTGTTTACTATCCCCTTTTTTCTAAAAGAACTTCCGAATGAATCCATAAAGGGGAAGAGGATAGATACTTTTGGAATAGTGTTACTGTCCTGTGGAATTGTCACATTTACTATATATACAACACAATATAATTGGTTGTATTTGGTGACTAGTTTTGTGTTGTTTGCAGGCTTCGCTTTGCATATACACAAGGTTGAACAACCTTTTATAGAACCAAGATTATTTATAAACCGAAAGTTTATATTGGGAGTTCTAACTGGTTGCGTTCTTTTAGGTACTGTGGCAGGTTGTATAGCAATGATTCCTTATATGATGAGAGATATACACCAACTGTCTGCAAGTATGATCGGGTGGGTTATATTCCCAGGGACGATGAGTGTAATGGTATTCGGCACTGTTGGTGGTAGCCTAGTTGATAGACGAGGAACTACATTTGTTCTATGGCTTGGCTCATTTTTCATTGTTGCGAGCTTTTTTATCATTTCATTATTTGCAGATCAAACATCATGGTTCGTTTCAGGTATGTTAATTCTAATGTTTGGTGGACTCTCCTTCGTTAAAACAGTCATTTCTACGAGTGTTGCGGATGCTCTGGGGCCGAAGGAAGTCGGTGCAGGTATGGGATTTCTCAGCTTCGCCTGCTTTTTAGCAGAAGGACTAGGGATAGCGATTGTTGGTGGGTTATTAACAAAACATATTTTAGAATATCCGTTACTTTCCACTATACAAAATGCGAAAGCGTACTTGTATAGTAATTTACTACTCGTTTTTATTGTTGCCATATTAACTGGTACAACCATCTATACAGTGGCTTATAGTCGAAGAAGAAATGAATTGTAATTGATGGTTAGAAGCCGAACAAAATGTTTGGCTTCTTTGTAATTACTTAGTCAATCTGGGGAAGAAAGGAAGTGAAGTGTTTTTTAGTGGCCTGATCGCTATGTCCTATTGCGGAGCTGCTGGAATTATCATATGGCTCATTAAGAAATCCGCAGTTTAAATTGGGGATTTTATTTCGATGGAATTTCTATTCGTGATATTGAGATACATTCGTTAAGAGAAAATATCACGGTGCTTTTCCAAGATTTTATTCGTTATTTCTTCACAATTGAAGATAATATATCTTTTGGGAATGTATCAAACAAACATGACAAAGACAAAATTCAACAAGTTACTCACCAGGCTAATATCAATGAATATATAAAAAATCTCCCTAACATAAAAAGGATTTTCCGACAAATTCATCGTATATATTACATAAAATATACGGGGGTCATATATGAAAAAAATACTTACAAATAAATTTGTCGAAATACCGATTCATCTCGTCTTATCGATAATCGTCATTTTCTTTTTAGGTACATTGCCGCAATTATTTATTGGTATGGAGCTTAACGTTCATCATTACATCGACTCTATTACATCGACATTTTCAAAACTGTTTGGCAATAAACCGTTAACCTATTATGGCCCTTATATGGACCCATCAAACGGGAGACCATTATTCCCGCAAATTCTCATACAGTACAAAGAAACTGCATTTGTTTTCTTGATGTCCTTACTAATTTCTGTACTCGTTTCTTTCATCATCGTATACATCATTCTGCAACTATCAAAACGTAAACAAGAAAAAATAATGGTCTTTCTCGACTTTCTTGAGTCCATCCCAGATATGTTATTCATCCTCGGATTACAGTTACTTGTTGTGTATATTTACAAAAAAACAGATGTACTTATTATGAATATCGGAAGCATAGGTGATAAAAAGGTCGTTTTGCTTCCAATACTATGCCTTAGCTTACCTTCCATTATACTATTTGTAAAATTGCTTTTATTTTGCTTTGAAACAGAATTGCAAAAAGATTATATATTGTTAGCCCGTGCAAAAGGGCTCAGTAAACTACATATTTTAAATCATCACGTGCTACGCAATGTGTTACTGAGCATGCTTTATTTCTCGAAAACAAACATATGGTTTATGTTATCGAGCTTATACATCATTGAATATTTTTTTAATATCCCAGGCACTTTTTTATTCATAAAAGATTACGGCATTCCTGAAGTGTTTATCATTTCAATGCTACTCATTTATATACCAATTTTTATCATCTTTAAGTTGTTTCACATTTTCATTCCAGACGAATTGAAAGGAGAAGCATAACATGTGGCGTACATTAAAAAAGGATAAATCTTTCATTGTTAGTGTTTCCTTTCTCCTTCTTTTCGTCCTTGCAAGCATCGGAAACTCTATCTTCATGGACGGAGAAGTTCGCCAAGTGTCGATACGATTTGATGAAAATGGAAAAGTAGAAGCAGCACCGTTTCCTCCTTCTCTAGAATTCCCAATAGGTACAGATAAGAAAGGTTATGATTTATTGCACCGCGTCATCGAAGGAGCAAAATGGAGTATTGGCGCTGCCTTTCTCATCGCAGTCATCCGCACCATTTTTGGGATTGGGATTGGAATTTTTATTGCTTTTTATATAAAGCGAACTTTTCGAAATCTTGAAGCGACATCTGATAGCTTTACCGTTATTCCAATGACACTCATCGCTTTTTTTATGCTAGTGAATGTATTGCAGTTTGCGAACGGCGAAATACCTCCGCCCTTTTATCAACGCATTTTCTTTCAAATGATGGTTCTTATCGTTCTAGCACTACCGACGCTGTCTTTTTATTTTGCAAATGAAACGAAGAAACTGCTGTCTGAAGCATTTATGCACGCTGCTCGTACACTTGGCGGTAACAAGTGGCACCTTATCAAGATACATTTATTTCCGAATTTACGGCCACTCTTCATGATTGTCTTAATGCAGCAATTTGTACAAGCTTTAATCCTCTTCGCACATCTAGGCGTATTAGAGATTTTCTTTGGTGGAACCATTGTCTTCTCTGGCGGTGAATCTGAATCCGTCAGCAGCGAATGGTCTGGGCTTATCGGCTTATATTTCCGCTCTTTATCAGTACATCCTTGGATTCCACTGGTACCGATTGGCTGTTTTACCCTTACTATTATTGCGGGGAATACAATTGTACGCCGCATGAAAGTAGCGATGGAGAGGCAATATCAGCCAAAAGAACAAATAGATGAACACGACAAAGATCAACGGGTAACTATAACAGCGAATTCATTTACATTTTACAAAGAAGGTTAAAAGCTGTATCTGGGGTTCTGTCCCATCGCTATCGACCTACTAAAATAAAATACCCCTTAAAATGAAAAAATACGCTATTCTTTCTGTAGAACCATAGGAAAGGATGGCATTTTTTTATGGACCTCTCGCTTTCTGAAGAATTACATCTATTCTTACAAGAATTACAACGCTTTCTATCTCCAGTAGTCCTACAAGACATCGCCAGACAAGTTGGCTTTGTAAAGCGATCTAGTAAATATCAAGCAAACGAACTCATTAGTCACAGTACAAAAATCAAGGTGTAGATAGGGTTTCACACCGTTAGCTTGATGGGCATGCGGCAGGATTCCTAGAGGGAAAGCAAAGAAGATGCTTTGCATAACAGGAATTCTTTTCGTGTGAGCGAATAGGTATAAGGAAAGAGAGGAGAACATGCAAATGAACATTCATAACCTTACATTAAAAGAAGCGGAAGAAATCAATACATGGCAATATGAGGCCCCGTATGAACTGTATAGTTTTACTGGGGAAGAGTTAAAAGAATTGCTTGATGGTACATATTACGGTGTTTGTGATGAGCAGGATAAATTCATTGGTTATTTTTGTTTTGGGGATAACGCACAGGTACCAGGCGGAAGAGATGCGAAGTTATACACAGGTGAGCGCGCTATAGATATCGGACTTGGGATGAAACCAGCATTAACAGGAAAGGGGCTGGGGATATCTTTTTTACAAGCAGGATTGCAGTTTGCGAAGGATAAGTTTAAGCCAGAGAAAATTCGGTTAAGTGTTGCGGCTTTTAATGAGCGGGCCATTCATCTATATATGAAAGCAGGTTTTCAAAAGAAAGTGTCTTTTGTGAACAGAGGTAGAGAATTTCAGCTTATGGAGTATGAGGAGAAATAAATAAGAAAACCAGCTCTTTTTATATAGAAGCTGGTTTTCTTGTTTTTGTATTATTCAGCATGTGCTGCTCTATGCGCCAAACGACTTGACGCAGCAGCAGCGATCGCTCCAACGATATCATCAAGGAATGTATGAACTTTACCTGTTGATTTATCATTTAAATATTGTAAAATACCTGGCTTTAATTTATCGATATAGCCAAAATTTGTGAAACCGATTGAGCCGTATACGTTGACGATGGATAAGGCGACAACTTCGTCTACTCCGTATAATCCTTCATCGCGGTGGATGATGTCTTGAAGAGGTGCACTTAGTAAACCTTTTTCGGCAAGAACATCTAATTCAATTCCTGTAATGAGGGCATTTTGTACTTCACGTTTGGATAAGACACGTTCTACATTATAACGACATTCTTCCATTGCTAAATTTGGATGATATTTTTTTTGAAGAAAATGAACGAGCTCTGCAATATCGTCAATTTTTACACCGCGTTCTTGTAGTAACTGTAATGCTCTTTCTTGTAGTTCATTTCGTTGTGTCATGTTTATCACCTTTTTTTCTTTTTTATATTGTATACGTATAGGTGTATGATGTGCATAGGAATGAAATTCAATTAAAGGCTCATATATATATAGAAAAAATGTAGGTGGCGAGTACGATGATTCAACATATTTATGAGAACTATCATATACACGTCAAAGAATTTACACCTCTTGGTCCTTATAAAAGCTTTTGGGTTCGTAATAAAATTTATGTGCTTCTTCCTGCCGGTCATTTGCAAGAAGAAGAGCTTGTTGAAATGAAAAAATTAAGTGATTATATGAATCAGCAAGGTGATATTACCGTTGCGACGTTTGTGCCAAACGTACAAGGTTATTATGTTAGTGAGATAGAAGAAACAAATTATTGTTTGTTAAAAGGAATACGCACGTTAGAGCGTAATGTCATTTCATTAGGAAGTGAGTTATCGTTATTTCATAAGCGCGGTGCATTCTTTTCAGAAGAAATTGAACATCTCAGCCGAATTGGTGAATGGAAGTCGCTCTGGGAAAAACGATTAGATCAACTCGAACGTTTTTGGCAATCTAAAATAGCAAGTCACCCTACTGATGTGTTTGAACAATTATTTATTGAATCTTTTCCGTACTACTTAGGTCTTGCCGAAAACGCGATTCAATATGTAGTAGATACAGAAATTGATGATAATCCTCAACCTACTGATGCCGCAACAATTTGTCAGGAACGATTTACGCCATTACTTTGGCAGCAAACGAAACGATTAAAGCTGCCAGTTGATTGGGTATATGACCATCCAAGCCGTGATTTAGCCGAATGGGTACGTCATATTTCTTTTGAAAAAAGAGAGAACTGGGAAGAAACGATTGTCCAGTTCTTAACCGACTACGAACGGAACTATTCATTATCTTCGTTTGGCTGGCGTTTATTATTTGCCCGTCTTCTCTTTCCGCTTCATTATTTTGAAACCATTGAAGGTTATTACTTAACTGGAAATGAAACGCAAAAATATGTATACCAAGATCGGTTAGAAACGATTTTGCGGCGTGTAGATCAATTGGAACAGTTTCTTCAGCAGTTTTATGATCTTATTCGCTTACCTATTGATAGGTTAGGAATTCGCAAGATTGACTGGCTTACGTAATATGCAATTTTGAAAAAAGAGACCATGGTGGGTCTCTTTTTTCTTTAGCGGCTAGAACAGTCGATGGATTCGCGTCTTCCGTCGAGGCAAAAAGCGCCTCTATGTCAGAAGCTCCATCCCCCTCCTGTTCTGAGCAGGCCGCTTCCGCTTTTAAATTAAAATACTTGTTCTACTTCAATTACACCCGGTACTTCTTCTAAAAGAGCACGCTCGATACCAGCTTTTAATGTGATTGTAGAACTTGGGCAGCTACCGCAAGCACCTAGAAGGCGTAATTTAACGATACCGTCTTCGATATCTACTAATTCTACGTCACCGCCATCGCGAAGTAAGAATGGGCGTAATTTATCTAATACTTCTACTACTTGTTCGTGTAAGTTTTCGTTTTCCATTTTTATCGACTCCTTTCATCAGTTTTATTATAATCAAGATACAGGGGAAAATCTATTTTTAATATCTTTCTTATATTGTCAAGATAGTTTATGGAAGTTTCCTGCTTATATGTGACAATAAGATGTGGAAAGAAATGTGTGTGCAAATGGGGGAGAAAATATGATAAAAGTTAGTGTTTACGGCGCGAAAGTTGTATGTGCGAGCTGCGTTGGAATGCCGTCTTCAACGGAAACGTATGAATGGCTGCAAGCAGCAATCGGACGAAAATATGAAGGACAAGAAGATAAGTTTCATTTTGAATATGTGGATATTCATGAGGAGCAAGAGGAGGAAGAAAAACGAGCTTTTGCTGAGCGTGTTATGGAAGAAGACTTATTTTATCCTGTTGTTCTTGTGAATAACGAGATTGTCGGAGAAGGAAATCCTCGCTTAAAGGATGTATACGAAGAAATTGAGAAATATTTATAATATAACTTATCACTCACAGAGCTCTTGCAACTTAGACTACAAATCGCAAGGGCTTTTTCTGTGCTTTGGAGGATGAATGAGATGAAGAAGGGATTTGTAATAGGGATTATAGGGCTTTTTCTAGTTAGCAGTATTGCTTGTATGAAAGAGGATGCAGCAGCAATTTACTCATTAGCAGGTTGGCTGGGCGTCTTTTTCTTAGCTAGTGCAGTATTTCTTTGTATAGATGGATTTATTTTAGGAGCAAGGGGGACATTTGCCTCGGCAAAGCCAACGCGAAAAGAATCCCGCTTTCAATCTGCTAAAACGAACGCATTTGCAGCAATTCCTAATATGACAGCAGCGTTAGGAGTATACTTATGGCTATCGTAACGGAGCATTCTATACCAAAAGAAGCAAAGTTCTTATTAGACCAATATGTGAACGAACTTCAAAAAATCATTTCAAAAGAAAAGCTAATTGGTGTGTATTTGTATGGTTCATTAGCATTAGATGCGTTTCATCCGGAAACGAGTGATATTGACTTTGTAACGGTGATGACAGAACAAGTCAGTGAAGCAGAGAAAGTGAAAATACGTGAATTACATAAGAGGCTTTATACACATGACCTTGGTAAACGAATGGACGGGATGTATATTCCGCTTGGTGATGTAGGAAAGCAAAATCATGAGATGTCACCGTATCTATATTGTTCAGATGGAAAAGTAAATGAAGGCTATTGGGACATTAATTCTGTGACGTGGTGGATGATAAAGAATTGTGGTATTACGATTTTGGGTCAAAAAGCAGACGAGCTTCCATATGTAGTAACGTGGGATGATGTTGTAAGCACAATGGAATACAATGTGGAACAATATTGGAGTGAGAAAGTAAAGCGTCCATATTTATTTTTATCTACAGAATGGGTAGAGTTTGCAGTTGTGACAATGGGACGTATTATATACACGCTAGAGATGGAACGGATTGTTTCTAAAGATGAAGGGCTGCAATATATGATGAAATGTTTTAAAGAATGGGAACCGCTTCTTCAAGATGTGTACCGGGTACGTCAAAAAGAAGGAATGAAACCATCTTTATCGAGATGGAAACGTGCTAAGATGACGAAGCAGTATTTATTATTTGGGATAGAGGAATGTAAGAAGAAGTGTAGAAAATAAAAGAAGTTCACATTTTTTGTGAACTTCTTTTATTTTTTAACCATTATGATGTTTGTACATCCAAAGAATACCTGACTTTAAAAGACGCGGTACGCGGCCCATTAATGGCTGATTTGCGAGTAAACCGAATCCGTGTTTTTTCCCGAGAGAACCAAGAACACCTTTTAGTTTAATAACAGGTAGCTCTTCTGGTAATGCTTCATTGCTCCAACGTTTTAATAATATTTGGACAATTTGTTCACCTTGACCTTCTGCAAGCTGTGCAGATGGTGCATGTGGCAGCGCAGCACAGTCACCTAGCACATATACATTCTCGTAATCTGGAATATTATGATACTTTGTTAATACAACCCGACCACTATTATCATGCTCGACAGGTAGATTACGAACGATTTCACTCGCTTGAATGCCAGCTGTCCATACAATTGCGTCACATTCAAGTGGTTCATCGTGGTTATACACAATAGTTGGTTCTACTTTTGTAATGTTCGAGTTGCGAACAATTGTAACATTATGCTTCAAAAACCACTCTTCTACGTATTTACTTAATTTCTCTGGGAATGGGAAAAGAATGCGATCTTTTCGGTCAAATAAATAAATGTTTAAGTCTGGACGGCTTTCGCGAAGCTCACTTGCTACTTCAACACCGCTTAGTCCAGCGCCTACAACAGCAACTGTTGCATGTGGTTCTAAACCATTTAGTTGTTGATATGTTTGACGAACTTGCTCAATGGATTGAAGGCTATATGTATTTTCCTTCGCTCCTGGAACGTTGTGATAGTTATCTTCACAGCCAAGTCCGATAATTAAGTCATCATAATTGACAACTTCACCGCCCTCAAGATGAACAGCTTTGTTTTCTAGATCAACGTTGGTTATAGTACCATATTGAATATTAAGTCGTGGATGCTCTGGAAATGGAATGCGAATATGCGTTTCAGAAATCGTTCCTGCCACTAATGCGTAGTATTCTGTTTTAAAACAGTGATACGGTACCTTGTCGATTAATGTCACTTGAACATCATCTGGAAGTTGGTTGCTCGGAAGAAGACGCTGTAAAACTCTCATTCCACCGTAGCCGCCACCAAGTATTACGAGGTGCTTCATGATGGATTACCCCTTTTCTGTTGAAATATCCCCTAATCATAAATTTTTATATTACAAAAATATTTTGACTTTACTCATTAAAATTATATCGAATTTAGAAGCAAATAACAATGCGTGAATACATACTCTGTTGTACAATAATAAGAAAGTGGAAGCGATATCACCGAATATTCTATATAAATACAAAAACAACAAAGACCATTTTTGGGGGTGGACGAGAGCATCGGGTCGTGCATAGAAGTGGTCAGATCCATATTCTACCACATGCCATGTTTAAAACAGAGGGAGCGAGCGAGTGGAGGTCATGTGTATTTTGCATAGCAGCGACTTATGTGTCGAAAAATTAAAACGGATATATATAGCTGCTGGGACTGGATAAGAAGAAAAGTGGAAGTGGCTCATTCAGAATTAGTAGAATTATGGAGTTTCCTGTCAGTAAACGCTTTTTATTAAGAGTTAACAAATGAAACGATTGAATATTTTAATCGTTTTTGCTGGATTTAGACAAACATCTTAGGCTTACTGTTATAAAACAAGCTTTGAAATAGATATAGGGGGGAATTAAGGTTGATTAAACCGTTAATTGAATTTTGTGTTAGCAACCTTGCAAGCGGTGCGCAAAAGGCACGTGAACAATTAGAGAAAGATCCGAATTTAGATGTGATTGAGTATGGCTGTCTTGGGTATTGCGGCGTTTGTTTTGAAGGGCCGTATGCGCTCGTAAACGGTGAAGTTGTAAAAGGTGAAACACCGGATGAACTTGTGAAAAATGTATACGATTATTTAGATGAAAACCCGATGTTTTAAGGTGCTGCAACGAGGCAGCGCCTTTTCATTTGAACGCATAAAATCACTTCGAAAGAACAGGCTATAACAAGTGCAGCAGTTGCTTAGTATATAGACAAAAAAGAAAGCCCTTTTTTGAAGGGCTTTTTGCTTACACAATATGTGTAAGTACGACATTGTTACACCAAAATTGTCGTTGAATATGAGAAACGGGGGACATTCTTATTGTTTTCCAAAAGCGCTCATTTTATACTTATAACAATCAAAAATTTTGGAGTGAAATAATATGACACAACTTTCTTTCACAAAAATGCACGGACTTGGGAATAATTATATTTATATAAATATGTTTGAAGAACAAATTGCAGAAGAGCATCTTGCAAAAGTTGCTGAAAAAGTATCGGACGTGAATACTGGAATTGGTTCCGACGGAATGATTTTAATTTGTCCCTCTGACATTGCTCCTGTGAAAATGCGTATTTTTAATAAAGACGGTTCAGAAGGAAAAAGCTGCGGGAATGGACTGCGTTGCGTTGCAAAGTACGCATATGAGCATAAATTAGTAGAAGAGACTGTTTTTATGATTGAAACGTTAGCAGGAATCGTTACAGCAGAAGTAAAAGCTGAAGATGGAATTGTAACCTCGGCAACAATTGATATGGGAGCACCTAGATTAAAACGCATTGATTTACCGATGTTAGGTGAAGGAGAAACACCATTTATTCGTGAAGATTTCCTTTACAGTAACCACCGTTACACATTTACAGCTGTCTCAATGGGAAATCCGCATGCTGTTATTTTTGTAGATGATATTGAAGAAGCACCGCTTACAACATTAGGACCTGTATTAGAAACACATGAGATGTTTCCGGAAAGCGTAAATGTAGAATTTATTGAAGTACTGAATGATTGTGAAATGCATTTTCGTGTATGGGAACGCGGTTCTGGCATTACACAAGCATGTGGAACAGGGGCATGTGCTGCGGTTGTAGCTGCAATCTTAAATAGAAAGATGAAGCGCGGACAAGAAATTACTGTTCATTTAGCAGGCGGAGATTTAATGATTACATGGACAGAAGAAGGAACAGTTCTCATGAATGGTCCAGCAGAAGTCACTTGCAGCGGTGTATATTATTATAAGATTGAAGAGTAAAGATGTATAATAGAACGAGAGAAGAAAGGAAGGAAGGTGAATTCTATGATTACTGTAACAGAACAAGCAGCACATCAAATTAAAGATATGTTAAAAGACGCTGAAGAAGGAGAAAGATACGTTCGCCTTGCTGTACACGGCGGTGGATGTAGCGGTCTTTCTTATGGCTTAGGATTTGAAAGAGAACCAAATGAAGACGATACAGTTCTTGAATTTTTCGGTGTTGAATTTGTTATTGATAAAGAAAGTGCTCCAATTGTAAAAGGAGTAAAAATCGATTATAAGCAATCAATGCTTGGCGGTGGATTTACAATCGACAATCCAAACGCAATCGCATCATGCGGCTGTGGATCATCGTTCCGCACAGCGACGAATGCTGGTAAGCCTGAGGAATGTTAACATTAGCTAATATTTGTGTAGTGCGCATCTATAAGGATTAATAATACCGACCTTCTTGACGGTGAATTACAATATTCATTCGTTAAGAGGGTTTTTATTTTGGATGGAACGAAAGAGGGAAAATGGCGAAAAAAGTAGAAATTCGAGTGTTTTTGTTGTTATTTGCTTATTTTCATGTTACTATAAAGTCAATTATATAGAAGAGAAGATGGTTTGTCTTTTTGAATTAACAGAATTTTCAGAAAATAATTGTGTAGTTTTTTCCATTTCCTCTTTCTTGTACGTCTTTACCCAAAAAAATTTTTTTTTGCACCTAACGAATATAAACGATCAAAAGCACATATGCCTATTTAGTATTTTAAAAATTGGAAAACATAACGAACTAATAAATTTAAATAACGTAATATAAAATTAAAGGAGTTTTAGAGGACGAGTGTATTATCCCCCTTACAAAAAATTAGGGAGGTATAGAATATGGGAATTTCTACACTACTATTAAATGCATTTATTATTATAATTTGTATCCTTAGTTATCAAGTATTTTGGTTAGATAAAACAGAAAAAAAAGCACGTAACAACATACTCATTTCTTTTCTTTCATCGGTTGCAATTGTTCTTTGTATGACATTCCCTATTCATTTACATGATGGGTATATTTATGATTTGCGTTTTATTCCTATTCTTTTAGTGCTTCTATATGGAAACACAAGAAGCGTTATTTGTATAGGTATTGTATATATTGCTTATCGATTTTATTTAGGTGGAAACGGCTTTTTTTCATCAGTTATTATATATACTGTAATTACAGCTATTACGACAATATTACGTTATTTTCTACCCATTTATTTTAGGAGAAAAAAGGTATTGTTCAACACATTATTGCTTTTGATTTGTACTAGTTCTTTTTCTATCTTTGCGATAATGAATCAAATTGAAATAAATGGTAAAATAGAAGCTGTTTTTATTGGATTTTTGATTAATTATGTAGTGGTCAACGCCTTCACAGGATTCTTGTCTGTTTATTTAGTAGAGGGAATGATCGAGAAATTTAAAATGAAAGAAAAAATTCAAAGAGCTGAAAAATTTTATACAGCTAGTGAATTAGCTGCATCGATTGCACATGAAATTCATAACCCGCTGACTACTGTATATGGATTCACTCAATTGTTCCGTGAAATTGAAATTTCAAAAACATCTCAAGATGAGTACTTGAAAATTATGTTAATGGAATTAGAAAAAGTACAATTGATTATCGATAATTATTTATCTCTCACAAAACCACAACATACGATAAAAAAACCACTAAATATAAGTTGTATTTTTCGGGAAGTAACAAATATTATTTCACCACTAGCGTTTTCATACAATGTTGAAATAAAGAGAGATATTCCAGCGTGTTTGTATATAAATGCGAATCCTGAAAAATTAAAACAGTGCTTAACTAACATTTTACAAAATGGAATTGAAGCTATGAAAGATGGTGGAGTATTACAAATTCGTGCACAAGAAATTAAGGGTAATATTGTAATTGATATTATTGATTCAGGAATTGGAATGTCTCGAAAAGAAATAAAGCGAATTGCCACGCCATTTTATTCAACAAAAGAAAAAGGAACTGGGCTTGGTACTATGATTGCGTATAGCATTATTAGAGAGCTAAATGGAGATATAGAAATAGAGAGTACAAAAGGAAAAGGAACATGTTTTTCTATCATTATACCTTGTTAATCAAAAAGAGCGTCCAAAGCTGGACGCTCTTTTTGATTAAACCCTTTTTTACTGGCCATGCATAGAAGCAGTCAGGGTCTGTTTCTACCATGTGCAAAGGTAAAAACAACGGGAGAAAGTGAGTGTAGGTCATATTTTGTTCTGCATAACGGCGGCTTATATGCTGGGAGATCAAAATGGATTTATTAGGCCTCACCATATCAAAAAAAGAAAATTGCACGTTTATACATATTTTGGAAACAATTTAACTAGTACTCTGTACGCTAAGTGTAAGGATAATTAAAATATGAGCTAACAGGGGTACCGTCACATCGCTATCAAGCTAACAAGACAAAATACCCCCTAAAATGAAAAGACGTTATTCTTTCTCATGAATCATAGGAAAGGATGGCGTTTTTGTATGTCTATTTCTGTATCCGATGAATTGCAGCTATTCGCTCAAGAAATTCAAAGTTTTTTATCCCCAAATACCTTACGAGATCTTGCTAAAGATGTTGGTTTTGTGCAACGAACCAGTAAATACCAAGCAAAGGAATAATCATATGGTTTCTTTGCTTTTTCGATTTGATTACGTGTTTCATATTGTTTCCCCTTGCCAAATTGTTTTTCTTAATGGTATCATGTTTTTTCGTGAATAAAATAAAAACGGTGAAACTCTCGCCTTTCCTGATTCCTTTATATCTTATAATAAAAATAATCTAAATAAACGATAAATTTCTTTTCTTCATCAAGAAAAAGGGAAACGGTGTGACTGGTCGCAAACGGTAGATGTCGTGTGGAATCAATGTTTTGAAAAGAAGCGGCTATTTTATGATTGTAATCGGAAGCGTCGTTAGCTTGTTATGGAGAAGTCCTTATACAACAATTGGAATCGTGACGCTTATGATTCTATGTATGATTACAATCGTTTACAATGTAGAGAAAAAGTTAAAAGAAAGGGAGAAATCAGATCCCAACAAACAATCTTAAAACGATTGATTTGAAATGGTTATATAGAAAGAGGTGAAGTATCGATGATGGTGATGACAGCTCTATTGTTATTGCTTCAAAATAGTTTGCACACAGAAAATGGGAATACCATGAAACCGATTCCAATTACCGCGGTGCATGTCGCAAATAAATACGAAAAATGGGAC
Source organism: Bacillus sp. NPDC077411 (assembly GCF_044543425.1). Taxonomy (NCBI): domain Bacteria; kingdom Bacillati; phylum Bacillota; class Bacilli; order Caryophanales; family Bacillaceae; genus Bacillus; species Bacillus sp. NPDC077411. The sequence continues at coordinate 91,262 of NZ_JBITWA010000014.1, forward strand.
GGTGCAGGGCGAAAGCGTTTCGTGCAAACAAATAGGGTATTCACAAGTAATCCTGCTACCCAAATAGCGGCAAAACAAACAAAAGAAACAAAAAAAACAAACGTAGCACTCGGAAATTTACAACATATGATTTACAACAATCAATCTTCTTACGGAGTAGAAGGCACGGCAGAAGCAAATACGCCTGTTCACATTGAAGTGACAGATGCAGATGGAAAACAAGTTTCTGCAGACGTTACAGCAAATAAAGAGGGACTATTTCAAACTTCGATCAACGGAAGCAGGTTGAAAAATGGGAACGTGCAAGTAAAGGCGGCGGCAGGTGAACAAGCTGCCCTCAAAACGGTAGAAAAAGATGGTACTTTTTATGAATTAAACAAAAAAGAGCAAGAAAAATGGCATATTTCAAACGATGGCACGCATCCGATTGAATCGACAAAAGGAATGAACGATGCACTCCAATTCGCAAAAGCAAATGCCCTCAAAACATTCAAGGTTCCAGCAGGAACGTACATGGTAAAAAAAGAAAATCCTGCTTTGTCGAATGACCCTTCCGCGTGTATCAATATGGTTCCGAATATCACATTCTGGTTAGATGAAAATGCTGTGATTCAAAAAGAAACAAACGCAAGAGAAGTATATTCAACTGTATGTGTTGGGTACGGCGCCGACAACGTCACATTAAAAGGCGGGACGTACAAAGGTGATAAAGATACGCATGACTATTCGAAAAAACAAGGACCGAGTTTTCCTGGTACGCATGAAAATGGAATAGGCATTTCTGTATATGCGGCCAAAAACTTGACAATTGACGGCGTTAAAGCAACAAACTTCACAGGTGATGGTGCGGGTATTGGTGGGAAAGGAACGTTATTGCAAGACATCTATCCAGATCATTTTGAATCGGGTTCTCTTGATAAAAATGGAAACAAAGTGGCAGATCCAACGAAAATTAGATTGAAAGCACCGATCTCATTCACAAAGGACATCCTCAAAACAGAACCTTATTTTGAAATGCCAAATGCAAAAAATTTGCCGTATCTCTATGATGTCTATTTTTATCAAGCAGATGGTTCCTTCTTATCTAGCTACAGTGTCAATACCGGAAAAGAAGTGGTTCAAATTCCAAAATCTGCAGCGTCCTTTAAAGCGGTGTTTAAAAAAGCAAATACGAGCGGTGTATACGGGGAGTTTTGGAGCAAGGCATTAGCAACGAATGTGACCGTAAAACATTCTGACTTTTCCTTTAATCGGCGTCAAGGCATCACAGTGGGAGGCGCGGACCATGTAACCATCACAGACAGTGTCTTCCATGATATTAAAGGTGTTGCGCCTGAGTCTGGCATTGACGTAGAGGGCGGATACGGTGAAAACGGGATGATGAACAAAAACATCTTCATCAAAAACAACAAATTCTACAACAATAACAAATACGATGTCATTTTATATGATGGACATGATGGGGTTGTTGAAGGGAATCACTTCGGATCAAGAGGGAAAATCGGTTTAGCTGTTTCCGAACCATTCACAAATGCATATATCAAGAATAATACATTTGATGCCAATAGTATTTACGCCTATCACGATATCACGTTTGAAGGAAACAGCATAAAGGATGGACTGATGAGCATCACAGGACCTCGCGCGGTGGTAGACGGCATGACATTTGATAAAACGATGTTAAGTCTTTCAAGTCGTGTCCCGTTTGGAATCGAAGCGAAAAACCTTACATTAAACAATATGGATTTAAATGTGTGGGTCAACCCTGTTCATGTAAGTAATGTAACCATAAACGGAGGAAGAGTGAGCGGCCAAGCACCAGACGGAAGTATTTTTGACAACTTGAAAGTGCTCAATCACCCTGGCACTTCATTCGTACGAGGGACCTATAACAATTGCATATTTGAATCTAGTCCAACTGCGACTGGTGGTACACATGTCGACTATAACGGCACTTACACCTTTCAAAATTGTACATTTAAGGCAGCAAAAGGGACATTTAACGTCGGAAGCAAAGACGCAAATGTTACAATTCAAAACTCTCGATTTGATATCAATGGTGATACAACTGTACTCAATATCCCAATGGGGAAACAAATCAATGTTGTCAATAACACGATTACCTCTGGCTTACTGCCAGGGATGAACAAAGCGGTTATCAAAGTGGGAGACTATTGGAATAAAGACAAACCGTTCCAGGGCCAACAAGCAAACATCACTGGCAATACCATCACAACAGGTGCAGCGGTTGAAGGTATTAGCACGATTTACGGCGGCGTCAATGCACCAGCTTATCGCGTTCAAAACAACATCTTACACAAGGCATTTTTGAAGGTAAAGCCAAAGGATATTGTAAACGGGAATCAGGAGCTTCCGAATTAATTGAAAACACGTGGTGCACCTACACCGCGTGTTTTTTTGTTTCTTCTATATGGAGTACCGCCAGCATTTCGGAAAAAACCCACGCTAACAGTATTATTCTAGAAAATACAATCCCTATTACCATAGTTCGTTAACTTCACGAAATGTTCAAAAAATTACCTTTTGAAAAAGAAAAAGGTATAGTATTATTTAATTAAGTAGAATTTTTCGACAAATAAAGACAAATTTTTTACAAGAAGCGAAAAGTTTTATGTGTTTTTTCATTCTACATCTTGGTTTCATAGAAAATAAGGAGGAATGATTATTGTGAAAAAGCATTGTAAATTACTCAATAAATCCTTTAAAGAATTAGTACAGGAAAATAAACAAAAGATCCTAAATGATAAACAAGAGTTGGAAAGAATTGAACAACGCATTGAACAACGTTATGTAATTAACAAACCAGCCTCATAATAAGGCTATATACAAGTAAAAACCGACATAAAGTGAAACTTCCGTCAGTGGGGGTTTCCCCCCACTGACGGTTAGTTGAACCAATCGGGCTTTTACGGGCAGTTATCCCCCACCTATCTTCTTTGTTTCTCTCTGAATCTTGAGGTGGGGGTCTTACTGCCCGTTAATGCGGGATAAAAACGGGGGGACGAGAGCATCTGACCGTGCATAGAAGCGGTCAGTTCCTTTTCCTGCCACAAGCGAGTACAGGTCATGTTGTATTTTGCATAGTAGTAACTTATATGTCAAAAAATTAAAATGGATTTATATGGTTTGCGTAAGGGATGAAAATCTTATTTATATATAGAAAAGAAAAAGAAGACAACCCTCTATATATAGTAAGTGGTTATCTTCTTTTTCTTTTTAAATGGACTTTTGTGGCATTAACTGTCACGGTAAATGAGTATATAGATGGATTATCAGATTTCGTCGCCATTTTCGAAGTTATCGGGTTCTAAAAACTCGAATTTGGTTCCATTGCTTTAAATTTCCCTGATTTATCTACGATGAACATGACATTACTATTTCTACTATCCATCCCTTGTTGTATAGACTCAGGACTAGAATATATGGTGTTAACTGCTACGTTATAAACACCTTCTGTTAACACGTGACTTTTTTCAAAATCATCCACAATGCTTTGGGCTTTAGGTACACTTCCGTTATTTTTATAGGTGTTGTAATAGTAAATAAAATTGATGACTCCTATATGATCGGCATTATCTCTAGGTTTACTAACTTTTAATGTTTTTATTATGTTGTCAGTGTTTAATTTTTGTTCTTTTTTGAAGTCTGTAATTAATTCTTTTTCTTGTTGTTCATCTATATTTATATGTAAATAGTAATAGAAATTTTGTTTCCCATTGTCATAGTCATTAGGAGATTCACTTAATAAGTTATATTTTTTTATAATCTTATCAGATTGTTTCAAAACATCACGATGTTGTTTAACATACGCTCCTTTGAATATTTCTAAGAAAACATCATCGCCGCTATTTTTATCTATTTCATGTGAATTTCTATCTACAATTAAATAAGCAAAAGTGTGGTAGGGTTTTTTTATTTCTACATAAGTTTGATGATCAATACCTTCAAACCAATTATTATCAGCAGAAAGAATTTTAAAATCTCCATCCTTTATTCCATAGCTTTCTGACAAATAATCTCCTATTGGTTTTTTTAGTTTTGTTTCTGTAAAACAACCACTTAATAGAAATAGTGGTATGCTACACACTAAAATGAAAACAGCCCATTTTATTCTCTTCACTCCCAGTTCACCTGCTTCTTAATAATATATTTTATATTAATGATAATGAATATGGCTTATCTTTGTATTTCTTGTTATATAGATATTTATTGTGTAAATGAATGGAAAACTATGGGGAAATAAAGTGAAACTTCCATCAGTGGAGGTTTTCGTCATCCACCACTGATGGTTAGTTGAACCAATCGGGCTCTTACTGCCCTAAAGTAGCGGGATAAATAAGGAGAGGAATAAAAGGACATCGCCTTATTTTTCGGTAAATGCTTCTTCTGAAATAACCGTAAAACCATGTCGTTTAAATAATGCAGTGGTAACGCCGTAACCATCTTGTTTTTGTCCATTAAATTCACCCGTGTAAATGACAGAACTTCCGCATGACGGACTGCGTTCTTTTAGGATAATATACTCAGGGTTTAAATCTTTGATTTGATCTAATGCTTTGTAAGCACCTGCAATAAAGATTTCTGTCACGTCATTTCCGCTGCGATCGATAACCTTTGCTTTTCCATCTAGCACATCATCCCCGTTGCCTCCGATAATTTCAGCGGGCATACGAGGCGTCGGCAATCCGCCTAACACTTCCGGACAAATAAGAATTGTTTCTTCTTTTTCGAGTAGTTCTTGGATTTTTGTAACGAAATTATCGTTTCCATCATAGCGACAAGCAATTCCAGCTAAACATGCACTGATTACAATCATTTTTCCACCTCAGTTTGATGAATTTATTTTTATCATACAATAAAATCTTTCTCCACCTTTATGTTTTTTTTCTTATTTATAAATGGGAGTGATGAATATGAGTAAAATGTATTCATTAATGAAGCAACATAGTGAATTTCAAAATAAAGAAGAGTTTAATACATAGCAGCAGCAAATTTTGACGCAGTATCAAACTCAGATTAATAAAACGGATTTCCATTGGAAAGTTAAAAAAGAAAAGAGTCATGCTTATGAAGCATAACTCCTTTCTTTTAATCAAATTTTCGTACAGTTGGAACGCGAATCGCGATAAAGAGTACAAAGACAATGACAGCAATTGCACCGCTTTTCATAACTATAACAATAGGTATTCCAGCTGCTAAGGCAAGTGATGTAATTGCATAAGAAATAGGGATAAAGCCCATCGATGATAGCATAAGTAAGCTCATGACACGTCCCATCATTTCTTCTTTCACAGTCGATTGAATCATGGCCATTAACGGCACAATTGCCATTGCGATTGTAATGCCGTAAAAGCAGCCTGAAAGAAGTGCTTGCCAAAGTGTTGTACTGAAATTAATAGACAAGAAGAAAACACCTGACAACAGCATCATAATAATGCAAAATAACCCGCGGCGGCGAGTAATATTTCGCAGTCCAACGATAACAGCGCCAATGGCCATCCCACCGCCAACAGCTGCCTCTAAATAACTAAATTGTAGAGAATCACCGTGCAGTACATTTTTAACAAATAGCGGAAACCCAACTTGCATCGGTCCGATTAAAAATAAATTCAAAAAGGCGCTGCAAATAAGGAACGTGGATAAAAATGAAGATTCTTTCACATAAAGAATGCCTTCTTTAATAGAGGTGAACATGCCTTTATTTTCATGTTTATCTTCTTGACCTGTACTAGAGTGAACTTTTTGAATCAGTATGGCAGCGATAATTAATAATAAAATCGTTATTGTAAAGATTGTCTCATAATTACTGAATTTGATGAGTATCCCGCCAAGGACAGGGCCGAAAATAACTGATGCTTGGTTCGTCATTTGTGTAAGTGAATTTGCTTGTGTAAGACGATGCTTCGCTACGAGCTCAGGTAAGATAGAACCATCAGCTGACCAGAAAAAGGCATCGGCTAAGCCAAAGAAAAGTGCAAATAAAGCAAATGTGTATAGTGTGACGTGACCAATAATAAACCAAATAAGAATGATAGTGACAAGAAGCGCCCGAACAATATTAGAATAAAACATGATATTCTTTTTTGGGAATTTGTCTGCAACAGCTCCACCAATAATCATGAAGATGAGGCGCGGAACACTAAGAGCCACAAAGACAACACCGAGTGATGCTTCTAAATTTAATGTTTTTGCTATGTACCATGTTTGTGAAAACGTAAAAAATGCTAAGGCAAAGCTTGAAAATAGAGTGGCTGCCCAAAGAAATAGGAAGTTTGTATTTTTTAATAAAGGCATTTCCATTTCTTCTAGAGCAAGTTTACTTTTCTGTAATTCCTCCATATGAATCCCTTTCTGTCATATGTCTTTTTATCTTTGTTAACAGTTTCTAATCTTTCTATACAGATACTTTTTTATTGTATTCAAAAAAGTAGAATTTGCCCAGCAGATTTTTCATGTTGAAAAAGGAAAAACCACCAAACGTCTCTTATGTGAGATATTGAGTGGTTGCGTTTTTAACTTGGGGAATCCTTTTTTATCATATCTAGTGAGAAGACCGCCACCTCAAGCACGAAACGGTAGGTGGGGGTAGTTCAATGGAAGAAGTTATCCTTTAAGGACTGTAATTCCTTTTACCATATTCCAAATAAAGTAGTATAGGCTAACTAGGGCACAAATGCATACTACAATCACTGCACTAAGAGCAAGTGTCTCAGCTGGCTGATTAAAACCAGCATCCATAACTCCTAATACTGCAAGTCCTATAAAGATAGCGATGCTCGGAAGAATATGTGTCCATAGAGCGCGTTTAGCATGAGTTCTTGTTTCGTAATCGCCTACAATCCAAACGATTAGCGGGAACAAGATAGGTGCAAAGAGAACACTAAAGTACGAAAGAGCAGATAATATTTTATTTCCATTCATATGTATCACCTCATGAAATCTTTTCTTGTTGTTATACGCTTATTATGCAGGAGAACGTATGGACTTACTATCGCCGAATCTTACAGAAACATAACAGTTTTGTAAGATTCGGCGATATGTAATGTAAGGCTTTTTTTAAGTTTTATATTATATTCATATATTGATTAAAATATATATAAAGGTATAACGAGAAGTGGATATAAAAAAAGACACAGCAGCTGCTTGCGTCTTTTTGTGTATTAAGCAAGTGCAATATAAATGTCAACTTGAGCATCATTTGGATCGAAAGCTCGTTCATCATACAGCTCGAAGTCCGTTGTGAACGTACGTTTATTTTCTTTTGACCAGTTCCAAATATCTTGCCATGCTTCTGCGATGATTTCGGATAGCGGCCCTTTGCGCGTTGTAAATACGGCGTATGTAGCAGCTGGGATCGTGAATGATGTCATGTTTTCTGGTGTATCAATGACAGTAGAAACAGGAACACCAATTGTATACGTATAGCGACCTGTTTCATCGGATTCATAGTTGGAATACAATGCGAGCGTTTCTGTTTGTGTAGTTTTGTTAGGAATTTGGTTGGTAATTTGCTCTTGGAAGTATTGATTCCATAGATGAGGGATTTTTCCGGCGCTAGACATTTCCAGTTCGTTGTTTGTAGTAATAGAAATCCCGATGGCTTGAAAAGCTTCTTTTTTTATAATTGTAGGTTGCATTATTGTATCATCCTCTCTTTTTAATAAGAACAAACGTTCTTGTTAATTGTACCATAATTATACAGGTGGAGGATAGGGGGATTACGTGTCGAACATCGTCGAAGGGTCTTTATCCCGCATTAACGGGCAGTACAGGTTGTGGAAGCATGGAGAAGACGACTGGCCGTAAAAGCCCGATTGGGCGGGCTTTCCATCAGTGAAAAAGTCGTCACTGATGGAAGTTTCACTTTATATTGTGTCGAATCGCTGATATATCGTAAAAAACGCCGATATATATTGCTGGGCACGTAAAAAAGAGACTGATTCGCAAAGGCGCTTAAGTGCCTTTGGAATCAGTCTCTTTTTATTAAAACATACTAGAACTATGCATTGGTTGCAGCTTCGCATTTGGATCGAAGTATGCTTTTGCGTTGTTTACTGCTGTTGGGGCTTCGCCAAAGCCACATGCGATTAGTTTTACTTTTCCTTCATATGTACAAATATCACCAGCTGCGTAAATGCCAGGGATGTTTGTTTCCATTTTAGAATTTACAACGATGCTGTTCTTTTGGATATCTAGGCCCCAATCTTTAATTGGACCAAGGGAAGAGACGAATCCGTAGTTTACGATGACATCATCAACATCAATGACAACTGTCTCTTCTGTTTTCACATGTTGAAGTACAACTTGTTCAATTTTTTCTTCACCTATAAGTTCAACTGGAACGTATGGTGTTTTTACTAGTGCGCGCGAGTTCATTAACGTTTCGACGCTATGCTCATGTGCGCGGAATTTATCACGGCGGTGAACGATTGTTACTTCTTCTGCGATTGGCTCTAACATCATTGTCCAGTCTACAGCAGAATCTCCGCCGCCAAAGACGACAACGCGTTTGCCAGCAAATTTATTCATATCATCAACGAAATAATGTAAGTTTGTTTTTTCGAATTTCTCTGTGCCTTCTAATTCTAAAGGACGCGGCTTAAACGCGCCGTTTCCAGCTGTAATGATGACGGACTTAGAATAGTGTGTTTCTTTATTTGTTACAAGTTTGAACACACCATCTTCTTGTTTTTCTATCGTTTGTACAGCTTCTTCTAGGCAAATGGTTGGTTCGAACTTGCTCATTTGTTCTTTTAAGTTGTTAATAAGTTCTTGTGCACGAATTTTTGGAAAACCTGCGATATCATATATGTACTTTTCAGGATATAATGCGGATAATTGACCGCCGAGTTGTGGCAAGCTTTCGATAATTTTTACGCTTGCTTGTCTCATACCGCCATAAAAAGCTGTGAATAATCCAGTTGGGCCTCCACCAATAATAGTGATGTCGTATACCTTTTGATTTTCTGTCACTGTTTACTCCCCCTATAATTAGGAAATTTTTCGTGCTTATCCTATATACACTCGTATGTATGTTATACGAAACTTCCATGAGCGGAGTGCAAGCGCACCCAAGACAAATAATATCATATTTTATAAAAAAAAGCCGTAGAAAGCGACTGAATTGTATATGCACTTTGTATAGATTTGTTATACAAAGAAGAAACTAGCCAGTAAGTAAAGGATGCAATGTTTGGTAATTATATGTATTTTTTCGTAATTTTAATATATATACGGCATAACAGAAAGCAAAAAAAATGGGTGAAAAGCTTTATACACTTAGTGAATAAGCAAATGTCAAAAAACTTAAAAAGACTACGTTATTTTAAAATATTGATAATTCTACAAGTGCTTGAAAAGTAAAAAGAAAACGACTAATATAGGAAGGTAAATGTATTAATTTTTTATGACAAATTTCGTAACATTTTTCAAACTTGTTTTTGGTTTTGTTAAGAATGTGAGAACTTTTACATTCTTAGCATTTCATTTGTTTTAGCACTATTTTTATTATTTTTAACTATCTATATAAAGAAGAGGGTTGTGATTAGGGTGAAGAAGCCAAAAATCGTAGTTCTAGGCGCAGGTTATGGCGGAATGATTACTACTGTTCGTCTGCAAAAAACATTATCTGTAAGTGAAGCTGAAATCACATTAGTAAATAACAACAGCTATCATTATCAAGCAACTTGGTTACATGAAAGTGCAGCTGGTACGTTGCATCATGACAAAGTTCGTTTAGACATTAAAGATGTAATCGACACAAACAAAGTAAACTTCGTACAAGACACAGTTGTAGAAATTAAAGCAGCTGAAAAGCGCGTTATCTTAAAGAATGGCGAGCTAGAGTATGATTACTTAGTAATCGGTCTTGGTTTCGAGTCTGAAACGTTTGGAATTAAAGGATTAAAAGAGCATGCATTCTCTATCGCTAACATTAATGCAACTCGTCAAATTCGTGATCATATGGAGTACATGTTCTCTCTATATGCTTCAGAAAAACGCGATGAGTTAGTTACAATCGTTGTCGGCGGTGCTGGATTTACAGGTATCGAGTATGTAGGTGAGCTTGCAAACCGTGTTCCAGAGCTTTGTAAAGAGTATGATGTTCCTCGTGAAAAAGCGCGTATCATTTGTGTTGAAGCTGCTCCAACAGCACTTCCTGGTTTCGATCCAGAGCTAGTTGAGTACGCTGTAAAACAATTAGAGAAAAAAGGTGTAGAATTCCGCATCGGTACAGCTATTAAGGAAGCAACTGAAGAAGGTATTCTTGTTGCAAACGGCGACGATGTAGAATTATTGAAATCTGCAACTGTAGTTTGGGCTGCAGGTGTTCGCGGTAACGGTATTGTAGAAGAGTCTGGCTTTGAAGCAATGCGCGGTCGTGTAAAAGTGGACGAGTACATGCACGCTCCAGGTCATGAAGAAGTATTCATGGTTGGTGATGCAGCGTTAATCATTAACGAAGAAATTAACCGTCCATACCCACCAACAGCACAAATTGCGATTCAACAAGGTTACAGCATTGCACATAACTTAGCTGTTCTTGTTCGTGGTAAAGGCGAAATGCAGAAGTTTGTATTCGATAACAAAGGTTCTGTATGTTCATTAGGACATGACGATGCAATGGGCGTTGTAATGGGCAAAAAATTAACTGGCTGGAAAGCTTCATTCATGAAGAAAGTAATCGACAACCGTTACCTATTCATACTTGGCGGACCTTTATTAGTTCTTAAAAAAGGTAAGTTAAAATTATTTTAATTTGTAATTCAAAACAGAAACGGCTATCGGCTGTTTCTGTTTTTTGTTGTTTTAATTTTACTGAATATTACAAAATAAATAAAGTTCTTTTTACATAGAGAGCGCGTTTCACCTCGTTCTCCTTTTGAAATCTTTATAGTATAATGGAAGAAAAGAGTGAATATTCTGTTCGTTTTACTGGAAGGGGTTTCTAATAATGAGTAAACGTGGAAAGGTATGGTTAGCGGTAAGTGGTCTTGTCATAACGTCAGATGGAAGGTGGCTTGTCGTTAAGAAAAAATATGGCGGATTAAAAGGAAAATGGTCATTGCCTGCTGGTTTTGTCAATGAAGGAGAAACAATCGATCAAGCAGTGCAGCGTGAAGTGTTAGAGGAGACAGGAATTGCTACGAGTGTGAAAGGAATAATGAGTGTTCGATCAGGTGTCATACAGGGTGAGATTAGTGACAATATGATTATTTTTCTTTTAGAACCAAAAGGAGAACATATTATCATTCAGGAGCGGGAATTGTCTGAAGGAGCATTCTTATTTCCAACAGATATCGCACATGATGAACATGCTTCCGTGTTAATACAGTATTTATTAGAAGCAATGCCGGCTCCGCTTTTACAAATGGACGGGACGTTAAATCCAGGAGAACAATTTGGTTATACAGTATATAACATTTTTGTAGGAAATACAGAAAATAAATAAGAAGGGATGGAAATAATGAGCATACCCGTTTTATTAATTTCTATGATGTTATTCTTAGTTTTATTTTTTGGAATTGGTTTTTTATTAAATATGATTTTACGAGCAACATGGGTCATGGTTGTCGTATATCCGCTTATTTGTGTGTTTATTATTGATAAAGTTGATTTTTTAGATTACTTTGTACAGCCAAAAGAAGCGTTCACTTCATTAGGAACAAGCTTTCTTCACCTTGGACAAGCTGATATTATGATCTTATCAACTGGCTTAGTCGGTGCCGCTTTATCTGGCATTGTGATCAAATCATTACGACAACGTGGATATCAAATGTTTTGAAGCTCCTTTTTTTAGGAGCTTTTTTCATGAATATTTCCTTCATCAGTTGGGGCACAATAACGATGAAGGAGTGTGGAAAACGAAAATGATAAAACGATATAGCATTCGCATGATAATGATTTGCTTATTTATAGCTGCATTATGTGTAACTTGGCAAGCTATGTCAGGAATCTCTCTTTCTGAAATGATTCATATGTATAAGAAAAATGAAGTGAAAGTAGTGCACGCAGCTGAACAAAATAAGCAGGCGATTCCAAGTGCCGAAGTTATTCGTGCTTTAGAGAATGCAAAAGATTGGTCAAAGTATCACCAGATGGAAGTTACTGCCACAGGATATACAGCTGGTATGGAGTCAACAGGAAAAACAAAAGGACATCCTGAGTACGGGATTACATATTCCGGGGTGAAAGTAAAGCGGGATATATATTCAACAATCGCAGCTGATCTTCGCGTATTTCCGATTGGGACGATTCTGTTCGTTCCTGGATATGGCTACGGTGTTGTGGCGGATAAAGGCGGTGCAATTCAAGGGAATCGCCTTGATTTATATTATGAAACCGTGCGAGATGTATATAATCAATGGGGAAAGAAAAAAGTGAATGTTTACGTTGTGAAAATGGGAAATGGCAAACTTACAGAACAAGATTTAACGCTTTTAAATGAAGATGAAACAATGCAAGTGTTTCGCTCACAATATTTAAAACAGCAATAGTCTAGACGCTTGTGGCGCTAGACTTTTTTTTATTTGTTATCATAAAGTGAAATGGAGAAGAAAAAACGCAGTAAAGGGAGAGAAGTGATGGAAGATTATCCTTTAGCGTATTATGAGTTTTTTATAAAGTATAATGAAGGTGATTATTATACGTGCCATGACTTATTAGAAGAAATGTGGCTCGAAGATCGAGAGAATTTGTTTTTAAAAGGTTTATTGCAAATGACAGTCGCACAGTATCATTATAGCTACGGAAATATAAAGGGGGCACGGATAATGATGGGAGTAGCTGAAGCGTATTTAACTCCGTATTGCCCGATTTATTGGGATTTGAATGTTGAAAAAGTTGTACACTTCATTCAAACGTGTCGTGAAATGTTACCGAAAGAGATAAATCGAATTTCATATGAGGAAATTCAGAAATTGCCGCAGCTCCCGCAATTTATTTTATACATGGAAGAAGTTTGAATTGTCGCATTTTCCCGAAAATAAGGATATAATAGAAACACAAAAAACAGGGGGTGCTAGCATGTTTCAAGTGCAAAAAGAATTAGTAAGTCATGAAGCGGTAGTTGTTGCTTTATTTGAAGATGAGGTAATGAGCAGTTTTGTGAAAGAATTAAACCAAGCGTTTGATGGTCATTTACAAGTGTTACTAGATGAAAAGGAAATTTCTCCAAAGAAAAAAGTCATTTCTAAATTACATAGTTTAGGAAAAACAGATACAAAGCGTTATTATTTTGTTGGCCTTGGCAAAAAAGAAAGATATACGACAGAAACACTGCGAGGTACGCTCGGAAAGTTAGCGAAAACATTGCAAAGTGCTAAAGTGAAAAATGTTGCATTTATGTTAGATTCGTTTGTTACAGATAAAATGGACGCTATTGATGTTGCGCATATTGCGGCAGAAACATATTTCCTTGGCACATATGAGTTGTTAACATATAAAACAGATAAAAAAGAAGCGCATCAATTAGAAAGCTTTGTTGTAATTACAAAGGAAGACCCGCAAGAAATTGAAGCTGCATTAACAGTTGGCTATGTACACGGACGTGCTACAAACTCTGCGCGTACGCTTGTGAATATGCCGCCAAATATGTTAACGGCAACAGCTTTAGCGGATTATGCGGTTGAACTAGCGGAAAAGTATGATATGGATTATAAGGTTCTTGAGAAAGAAGAAATGGAAGAGCTTGGAATGGGCGCCCTGCTTGCGGTAAATCAAGGTTCTACAGAGCCGCCAAAAATGATTGCTCTTTTATATAAAGGTAAAGAAGAATGGACAGATGTAATTGGTTTAGTTGGTAAAGGAATTACATACGATACAGGTGGTTATTCTCTAAAACCGCGCGAAAGCATGGTTGGTATGAAAGGCGATATGGGCGGTGCGGCAGCTGTTCTTGGTGCAATGGAAATTATCGGTGAACTTCGCCCAGAGCAAAACGTAGTAGCTGTTATTCCTTCTACAGATAATATGGTGAGCGGTACCGCATTTAAACCAGATGATGTGATTACATCGATGAGTGGTAAAACGATTGAAGTATTAAATACAGATGCAGAAGGTCGTTTAGCGTTAGCTGATGGTATTACGTATGCGAAGAAGCTTGGAGCAAATTATCTTGTTGATGTTGCGACATTAACAGGTGGTGTTATTGTTGCACTTGGAAATCATACAACAGGTGCTATGACAAATAACGAAGCATTTTATGAGCAAGTGTTAGAGGCATCGATGGAAACAGATGAGCCAATGTGGCAATTACCGATTTTCGAACGCGATAAAGAGCGTGTTCGAAATAGTAAGTTAGCAGATTTGAATAACTCGCCAGGGCGTGATGGCCATGCGATTATGGCAGGTGTATTCCTTGGAGAATTTGCAGAAAAAACACCTTGGGTGCATTTAGACATCGCAGGAACATCTGATACAAAGAGCGCACATGACTTAGGTCCAAGCGGAGGAACAGGAGCAATGGTGCGTACATTGGCAACACTTGTTGAAAGCTTTGGAAATGAAGAGTAAGTAAGGAGAGGATTGGCATTTGCCAATCCTTTTTTAGATGTGTGCCAGTGCTTTCACTCGATAAATAGGGAATTAAATGTTGTAAAAAAATAAAAAATATTGAGGGAAGCATAATTTTTTTCATATAATGAAACTATGCTGATTGAGAGGAGAAAACAACATGGAATGGAAAAAAGAGTATGAACGCTGGATTTCCTTTGCAGATTTAGATGCAGAGCTAAAGCAGCAATTAGAAGCAATGCAAAGTGATGAAAAGAAAATTGAAGATAGTTTTTATAAAAACTTAGAATTTGGTACAGGTGGTATGCGCGGAGAGTTAGGTGCCGGCACAAATCGTTTAAATGTGTACACTGTTCGTAAGGCGACGGAAGGTTTAGCTCGTTTCATTGAAAATCAAGGTGAAGAAGCAAAAGCACGCGGCGTTGTTGTTGCATATGATTCCCGTCATAAGTCTCCAGAGTTTGCAATGGAAGTAGCAGCAACATTAGGTGCTCACGGTATTAAAACATATGTATTTGAAAGTCTACGCCCAACACCAGAATTGTCATTTGCAGTACGTTATTTGCATACGTACAGTGGAATTGTTCTTACAGCAAGCCATAACCCGCCGGAATATAACGGTTATAAAGTGTACGGAGATGATGGTGGACAATTGCCTCCAAAAGAAGCAGATGAGTTAATTCAGTATGTAAATAATGTAAGTGATGAATTGACAGTAGCGGTTGCTGATGTAGAGCAATTGAAACAAAATGGTCTCTTACAGATCATCGGTCAAGAAGTTGACGATGCATATTTAGAACAATTAAAAACAGTTATTCTTAATAAAGAGCTTGTGAAGGAAGTTGGACAAGATTTAAAAATTGTCTTCTCACCTTTGCATGGAACATCTAATATTCCGGCTCGCCGCGGATTAGAGGCAGTTGGATTTAAAAATGTAACTGTTGTAAAAGAACAAGAACAGCCAGATCCAGACTTTTCAACAGTAAAATCACCAAATCCAGAAGAACATGCTGCGTTTGAATTGGCAATTCGATACGGTGAAGAAATTGATGCAGATGTATTAATTGCAACAGATCCAGATGCTGATCGTCTTGGTGTAGCAGTTCGCAATCATGATGGTGAGTATCAAGTATTAACAGGAAACCAAACAGGTGCTTTAATGCTGGATTACTTATTATCACAAAAGAAAGAACAAGGTATGTTACAGGCAAACGGTGTTGTATTAAAAACAATCGTTACATCTGAATTAGGACGTACAATCGCAAAATCTTATGGACTTGATACAATCGATACGTTAACTGGCTTTAAATTTATCGGTGAGAAGATTAAGCAATATGAAGCGAGCGGAGAATATGAATTCCAGTTCGGTTATGAAGAAAGCTATGGTTATTTAATTCGCCCGTTCTGCCGTGATAAAGATGCAGTACAATCTGTATTATTTGCATGTGAAGTTGCCGCATATTATAAAGCGCAAGGCAAAACATTATATGATGGTTTACTTGAAGTATTTGAAAAGTACGGATATTTCCGTGAAGGACTTGTTTCCTTAACGTTAAAAGGAAAAGACGGAGCAGAGCAAATTCAAAATATGATGACATCGTTCCGTGAAAATAGACCGACAGAAGTGGCAGATTTAGAAGTAACGATTGCAGAAGATTATAAAGCAAGCGTTAGAACAAAAGTAAAAGAAAATGTGACAGAAGAAATTGAATTACCAAAATCAAATGTATTAAAGTATTATTTGGCAGATGGATCTTGGTTCTGCCTACGTCCATCTGGAACAGAGCCAAAGATTAAGTTTTACTTTGGTGTACAAGGAGATTCCTTGCAGCGTAGTGAAGAGAAGCTTGAAGCGATTAAAGAAGATATTATGAATCGAGTAAAATAAAAAAAGGGAGAAATCCCTTTTTTTATTTTGTAAAGGAGATGTATCAGGCAAATCTATTTTATGGACATTCATATAAGTAAAAACAACGTGAAACCCCTTTCTTTTTAGGGGGACATCTGGCCACGCATAGAAACGGTCAGGGCGTTTTCCTGTCACATGCAAGGTTTAAAACAAAAGGAGAAAGCAAGTAGAGGTCATGGTGTATTCTGCGTAGCAGCGACTTATATGTCGGAAAGTTAAAATGGATTTATACAGTAGAGCTTGATATGACATTTTATTCATAAAAGAGGAGTATTATTAAGTTATAAATTTATGACAAGTTTGAGGAAACCTTGACTAATGAAGAGACAATCATGTAAAATTTGTAGGGAATGTCACTTTGTCATAAAAAAAAGGGAATATTACAAAGGAAAAAGGTTGTAAGATTCCTAGAGAGAGAGACAATATGAGAATTAATATGATGAGGTTCTTCATATTATTTTCTCTATAACTAAGTGTGCTTTGTACAATAAATTTATCTTGTGTAGGATAAATTAACTGATAGGAAATAAAAAAATGTTCGCCATGTAAAACCAATAAAGAAAGAGGTTGTAAACATGAAAAAAGTAAGAAAAGCTATTATTCCTGCTGCTGGTCTTGGAACACGTTTTTTACCAGCAACGAAGGCAATGCCAAAGGAAATGTTACCGATTGTTGATAAACCAACAATTCAATATATCGTTGAAGAAGCAGTTGCTGCAGGTATTGAAGATATTATTATCGTTACAGGCAAAACAAAACGTGCAATTGAGGATCATTTCGATAATGCTTTTGAATTAGAGCAAAATTTATTAGAAAAGAAAAAGTATGAGCTACTTGAAAAGGTACAAGCTTCTTCTAAAATGGTTGATATTCACTATATCCGTCAAAAAGAACCAAAAGGTTTAGGCCATGCAGTATGGTGTGCGCGTAAATTCATTGGTGATGAGCCGTTTGCTGTATTACTTGGAGACGATATTGTGCAAGCAGAAACACCTTGCTTAAAACAATTGATCGATGAGTATGAAAAAACATTATCATCTGTAATTGGTGTGCAAACAGTTCCTGAAGATGAAACACATCGCTACGGTATTATTGATCCATTAGAAAAAGACGACCGTCGTTATCAAGTAAAACAATTTGTTGAAAAACCAGCACAAGGTACAGCACCTTCAAATTTAGCGATTATGGGTCGTTATGTTTTAACACCTGAAATCTTCCGTTTCTTAGAAGAACAACATGTCGGTGCTGGCGGTGAGATTCAATTAACGGATGCAATTCAAAATCTAAACGAAATTCAACGCGTATTCGCTTACGATTTTGAAGGAACACGTTATGATGTTGGTGAGAAACTTGGCTTTATTCAAACAACAATTGAAATGGCGCTGCAACATGACGAATTAAAAGAAGATTTACTACAAATTATGCAAAAACTTGTACAAGAACAAGCGGTTAAAAATTAATTATTGATAGATGTGTAAGATTAGACATAGTGAATTGGAGAATGAGGTATTCTAAGGGAAACATCCAATTTACTATGTCTAATCTGTGCTTATAAATTGTTCTTTACTGAGAAAATTTGAAAAAGAAAGGGGTACCTTCTTTGAAGACCATTACAATTTTAGTACCGGCATATAATGAAGAAGAAGTGTTAGATCAGCTGTATAGCCGGTTGACGGGCGTAATTGAGTCGGTGCCAAACTACAACTTTGAGATTTTATTTGTGAATGATGGAAGTAAAGATAATACATTAAATATGATCAAAGAGTTTCGAGTACGCGATAAACGCATTTCTTATGTAGACTTATCTCGTAACTTTGGAAAAGAGACAGCGATGATCGCAGGACTTGATCATGCGATGGGCGATGCAGTTATCATTATTGATGCTGATTTACAAGACCCGCCAGAATTAATCCCAGACATGATTCAATATTGGGAGCAAGGCTATGATGATGTTTATGCAAAAAGACGTTCTCGTGCAGGAGAATCTTGGGCGAAGAAATGGACAGCTGGAAAATTCTATAGCCTATTAAAGAAAACAACAAGAATCCCAATTCAAGAAAATACAGGAGATTTTCGTTTATTGGATAGACGCTGCGTGGAAGCATTAAAGCAAATTCGTGAAACACAGCGTTATACAAAGGGAATGTTCAGTTGGATTGGATACAATAAGAAAGAAA
This sequence comes from Bacillus sp. NPDC077411, assembly GCF_044543425.1. Classification (NCBI taxonomy): domain Bacteria; kingdom Bacillati; phylum Bacillota; class Bacilli; order Caryophanales; family Bacillaceae; genus Bacillus; species Bacillus sp. NPDC077411. Next base: position 109,883 of record NZ_JBITWA010000014.1, read on the forward strand.
TTTTATTCGACCGTGATCCACGCGCAGCTGGTGAAACGAAATGGAACTACTTTAAGCTAATGGATTTAGCAATTGAAGGAATCACATCCTTTACAACGTTTCCATTACGTCTTGCATCCTTCTTAGGATTCACCGTATCATTTGGTGCATTTTGCTACATGCTTTGGATTATTATTAAGACGCTTATTCATGGGGAATCTGTGAGCGGATATCCATCAATGATGACAGCGATTTTATTCCTTGGCGGTGTACAATTAATTGCAGTTGGAATTATCGGTGAATATTTAGGCCGTATTTTTAACGAAACGAAAAATCGTCCACTATACTTTGTAGATGAGTATAACGATGATAAAGTAACAAATTTGGATGAAAAGCCGACAGCAAAGTTATATCGCGTAGAAGACCATAAAGTAAAATCAAATCGTTAGGGGATTAAAAACGTGAATAACAGAGTGAAGGAAATCTTTAACTATTTGCTTTTTGGCGGTTTAACGACGTTAGTTAATATAGTTACGTATTATGTTTGTGCAACTTTAGTTGGAATGGATTACAAAGTTGCTACGACAATCGCATGGATTGTATCTGTGTTGTTTGCGTATGTTACAAATAAAAAGTATGTATTTAAAAGTCAACCAACAAGTTTTGCCCATGCGATGAAAGAATTTTTCTATTTTATGGGATTTCGCGTTTTATCGTACTTCATCGATATTTTCTCCATGATTGTATTAATCGAATGGTTAGGTATCAATGATTTAGTATCTAAAATTATCGCGAATGTTATTGTTGTAATTGTTAACTATTTTGCAAGTAAATATATAATTTTTAAAAAGAAGGTCGAAGTGAAACAAGGCCAAAATGCATAAAAAACAAATAGCTTGGCTTTATGCCGGCTATTGTTTTTTATACATATATTTTCGAACTAGGAATGATATGGAGGAGTATAATGCAACAACTGTTGGATTTATTTAAGAAAAAGAAATTTTTATATGCATTAGCTTTTTTCCTTCCGTTTTCTATTTATGGTGTAATGTTTATACTGATTGGTATTGCTCCATTTGGACAAAAATCAATTCTTATTACTGATTTGCACACACAGTATGTACAGTTTTACACATATTTATATGATGTTATGAAAAATGGAAAAAGCATTTTTTATAGTTGGGAAGGCGGAATGGGACTAAATTTTCTTGGTGTATTTGCCTACTATTTAGCAAGCCCGTTTTCTATTTTAATTTTCTTTTTTGATCGTGCTCATATTCCGGAAGCAATTATGGTTATGACATTATTGAAAGTTGGATTAGCTGGTGTGACAATGACGCATTATTTAAGTTATATGATGAAGCGTCGTGAGATTACAATCGCATTATTCTCAACTTTTTATGCATTAATGTCATTTGTAACAGTCTATTCCTTCTGCGTTATGTGGTTGGATGCAATTTATTTGCTTCCGCTCATTATGCTTGGAATTGAGAAGTTGTTGACAACTAAAAAATGCGGATTGTTTATTTTTAGTTTAGCTCTTACGTTTATTACAAACTTCTATATTTCTTATATGGTAGGGATCTTTACATTTATTTACTTTGTGGTGCGTTTCTGTGTCCTTTATGACGTTCGTAATGTAAAGCAATTTATGCAAAAGTTTGTATGGTTCTGCATTGGAACAGGTTTAGCAGCTGGAATGGCGGCATTTATTATACTGCCGACGTATATGGACTTAAAGAGTAACTTTGCAGAACGTACGAAACTTCCATTTTCTACAGCGTTTAATTTCGATCCATTTGATTTTTATAGTCGCTTCTTTAATGGAATTACCGATACAACGGTTAATGGGATGCCAAACGTGTATGCTGGTGTATTGACACTGTTACTTGTTCCATTGTTCTTTGTAACAAAGAAAATTGCATTAAAAGAAAAAATTGTATACGGGGCAGTGATGCTCTTTATCGTTCTTTCTTTTGAAATACCGTTTTTAAATATTGCTTGGCATGGCTTTGAGCCGCCAACAAATTTCCCATATCGTTATTCGTTTGTATTGTCATTCTCACTTATTTATGTGGCTGTTCGAACGTTTATGGTATTCGGAGAAGAATTATTACCTGCATTGAAAAAGGTCGTTTTCTTTAACCTATTTATGATTGTTTTACTTGGAAAAGTAGCACCTTCTTATATGCAATCGAATAAAATGATGGCAAACATCTTTTTCGTTGTTGTATATGCGCTGTTACTATACGCAAAAGTTCGAGTGAAAAAGAACAAAGCATTGGTATCTTTCGCATTAGTAGCTGTAGCTTTGCTAGATGTTGCACTTAACACAGTATATATGATTAAGTTAATGGGCTATGAGTATGGCTACATTAATCGTCAAGAATATGCATCTCCATATCCGGGATATGAAGAAACAATTCAAAAAGTAGCTGAAAAAGACAAAGGGCTATATCGCATGGAAACAACAATGGGAAGAACTTGGAATGATGCGATGCGCTTTGGATATAAAGGACTTACTCATTTCAACTCTGTTGCAAATGGGCATTTGAATTTATATATGCAAGATTTAGGTTACGGTTATTTGGACGCATTAATTTTGCAAAACGGCAAAGGAATTGTTTCAACTGATGCCTTATTTGGTATGAAGTATATGATTTCAGATCGTCCGTTAAATAAATATGGTTTTGAAAAAGTCGATAATATCGGCGATATTTCCGTATATGAGAATAAAAATGCCCTTCCGTTTGGATATATGGTCAATAAAGATGAGTTTGATACAAAAGGAAAAGAGAAATTAAAGGTTGAAAAAACCAACTATACAAACTCATTTGAAGAGCAAAATAAACTAATTGGCAAGTTAAATGGACAACCTGTAAGCTATTATAAACCGCTTGAACCAATTTCTGTTCAATATAATAACTTGGCAGTAGCAGATGAAGAAAAAAGTAAAAAGCAACTTGCTGCTGAGAAGAAAAAAGCGGCTCTTACAAATCAAAAACCAATCCAGTTAGTCAAAGAGCAAGATGATAAGACAGCAAGCATTAAATACGTGTTTGATGTTAAAGGAAAACAACAGTTATATACAAAATTACGTGTGGAACCAACTGGTGTAACAAAGGTTTACGTAAATGGAAAAACATTAGGTAAAACAATCGGTGAGGGACCAGACAGCGACGTGTCTGATTATCCATCTTATTATTGGAACAATGGTATTCTTGATTTAGGCTATTTTGAAAATGAAAAAGTAGAAGTAGAAGTGACGGTAAAACGTCATTCCGTTGAATTAGATCAGCAGTTGTTCTATGGACTTGACATAGATACATTTGAAAAACGTGTGAATGAATTAAAACAACAACCATTGAACGTCACAAACTATACGGGTCGTAGTGTTCAAGGGAAGATTGATGTAAAACAAGATAATCTCCTTTTCTTATCTATCCCATATGATAAAGGATGGAAAGTAAAAATTGATGGAAAAGATGGTAAAGTACTGAAATTAAATGATGCATTTCTTGGAGTAGAACTACCAAAAGGAACACATACAATTGAATTGAAGTATACATCCCCTGGATTTGTAGTAGGGGTCATCGTTTCTGTTATTAGCTTATTGGCAGCGATTGTTCTTTGTTTTATCGTGTCAAAGAAGAGGAAGTAATGTGAAAGAGAATCCTTTCTAAGCAGGGGTAACAGAACCTGTTTAGAAAGGTTTTTTTTTACAAATATTCATTAATATGAGAAAATAGCAAGTATGCAAAAAAAATAAAACAGGAGCATAAAATAATGAAACAATTAAGAGGGTTATATGGCGTACTGTTCTTTTTCATTCCGTTTGGGATATTGCTTTTAAGTTATGCTATATTTGGTATGTATCCGTTTGGGAATTATTCAGTATTAATTAGTGATTTAAGCACACAATATGTTCAATTTTATTCTTATTTACATAGCGTATTTACAGAAGGAAAGAGTTTACAATATACAATGGAGTTAGGCGGGGGACTTAACTTTATTGGAACATTTGCTTATTATTTATCAAGTCCGTTTTCTCTTCTTCTTTTCTTCTTTAATAAAGCAAACCTTCCAGAATTTATTTTTCTTATTACGCTTTTAAAAGTAGGGTTTGCAGGAGTAACATGCGGCTTGTTTTTACGTTATGTGATAGGAAAGCAGCATAAAGGGTTGTTATTATTTTCAACAGCTTATGCATTATCAGGCTTTGTTATGGCCTATTCGTTTCATGTAATGTGGCTAGATGGTATTGTATTTCTACCTGTCGTTTTAATGGGAGTTGAAAAACTTTTACGAGATAAAAAGATTATTTTCTTTACGTTTTCGTTAGCAATTATGTTTATCGCAAATTTCTACATTTCCTTTATGTTTGGGATTTTTACATTCCTTTATTTTATGATTCGACTTTTTACACAATATGAGTTTCGGGCCATAAAAACGTGGGGAAAATATTTTCTTCTTTTCTGCCTCGGAACGGGATTAGCTGCTGGCATAGGAGCGGTGATTATTCTTCCAACTCTTGAAGCGTTAAAGAGTAACCCATATAGTATCGGTTCAACGGAGTTCAAATTAGAATGGAAGCTAGATTTACTTCTTTTCTATTGGAAGTTATTATCTGGTGGGTATGATTCAAGTTTATTTGGTATTCCAAACGTATATGCATCTATATTAGTACTCGTATTATTACCTTTATACTTTGTTAATAAAGGAATTAATAAACGAGAAAAATTCTTATCTATAGCTGTATTTTTGTTCTTAATTTGTAGTTTTGCAATTCCATTTTTAAATTTAGCGTGGCATGGAAATAAGTGGCCGAATGCATATCCATATCGTTTTGCGTTTGTCTTTGTAATGTTAGCTGTTTTTATGGCAGCGAGAGTATTTCAACATATCAGTCGAAAAGATGTATTGCCGTTATGGATTGGTTATATTATCCATTTGATTTTATTGTATGCATTGTCAGTAAAACATTATGAAGTAGTTCATAGTAAGACACTGCTTATAAACGCTATCCTTATTACTTTTATCGTGGTCGTATTGCATATTCGCATGATGAAACCATCATTAACAAAAATAACGACAGGATTATTGCTTCTATGTTTAGTATGTGACATAGGGTTTAATACAAGAAAATATATTTATGGATTGCATAAAGAAATGGCTTATACAAAGCGTGATGAGTACGAATTGAACAAAGATGCGAAACAAGCTATTCAATATGTAAATGAAATCAATGCAGAGCATTATCGTGTAAGTACTAAATATTATCGAACGCTAAATGATTCATTACAATATGATTATCCTTCTTTCCAAACATTTAACTCGATGGCAAACGGATCATTTCATCGCTTTTTAAAGCTAACGGGCTATTCAACGTCTCCAGACTTTTTAGTAGCCAATAACCATGGTGACACGTTGCTCATGGATGCGATTTTAAAAATTGGATATAAAATTGAAGAAGGCATCGTACCGAAATATGGACATGAAAAAATAAATCAATTTGGCTCTGCTAATGTATTTAAGAATAACAATATGATTCCATTTGGTTATCCAATCGAACATATACCTTCTAAAAAAGAAGAAAATCCTTTTGTTTTCCAGGAAAAATTGATTAATATAAAAAAAGGAACGCTGTTTAAAAAGCTAGAAGATCCAAAAATTTTATTGGAAAATATGGCTGCTATTTCAGGACAAGAAGGAAAATATGAACGAGTTAATAAGGAAAAACCGGGATATATTACGATTCAAGTAAATATACCAAAAGAGGTTCAATTATACGGATTAGCTACAGGGATTGAAAATTGGAAAGAAATTATGGTGAATGAAAAGTATCCATCTTATTTACCGCCAGATATTGAAAAAACTTTAATTGATTTTGGGTATTTCCCAACAAATGGGATTACAACGATGAAGATCAAGGTTGAAAATGAAGATATCTTTTCGTTAAAAGGATTACAGTTCTATGGATTAGACATAGACAAATTTAATGAGACAATAAAAGCATTACAAAAAAGCAGTATGAAGGTTACTGAAAACCAAGGAAAAATGGTTAAAGGAAAAATTGCATTAAAGAATGATGCTACATTTGTATTCCCGATTCCTTATGATGCCGGTTGGTCAGTTACAATCGACGGGAAAGAGCAGCCTACAACAGCGGTCATGGATGGGTTGTTAGGAGTGAAGGCGGAAGCTGGTAATCATGAAGTTATGCTTACTTACCATTCTCCAGGATTAAAACTTGGTATGATGATTTCTGGTGTAAGCATCATCCTTACTATATTATTTACTTTTGTACAGGTAAGAAGGTTACGACAAAAATAGAATAAGAAAGAAAAAAGCTACTGAATTCTCAGTAGCTTTTTTTCGTGGCATGCTGTATATACCCGGCTGTTAAAAAGAAATACATCATAAATGAAGCATTTTCTAATATGTTATAAAATGCACTGCCAATAATCGCTCCAACTATTAAATATAGAGTAAGAGGAGCAAATGGTGCTTTTCGTCTATATTTCCAAAGAAGAGAAAGGAATCCAAAGGTAAATCCCGCACATAAGAGCACGCCAATGATACCTGTTTCAGCGAGTATTTGAATGTATTGATTGTCAGAATAAAAATTCCATGTAATCCCATATTGCTTATAAATAGGTGATGAAAAAGTTTGCGTAGCAGCATCCCCGAATGTCCCTAATCCATAGCCAGTAATCGGTTTATCTTGAAAGATTTCAACTGCTTTTTTTACATAGTAAATGCGCCCGTCTTGTTTACTAAGTTCAACTGTGTCTTCTGACAATGCTTCTGTAAATCGTTTTACGCCTACTTGATCTCCTTCTAAGTAGTTTGTCATTTTTGAGATGCATGTTGCACATAGGAATGACAAAAGGGAGATGACTAGCAATGCTCTCCAGATTGGCATCTTTCGGTGGATACATAGATAGACAAGTCCAAAGACGATAACTGTTAGAAAGGCACCTCGTGAATACGTGAGCCATAGTGTCGTGGCAATAAGCATGAGCCCTGTATATGTGACATATTTCATTTTCCCTGATACGTGTTGAAGAACGTATAGTGAAATGAGAAAAGCTAACGTCAAATATAATGCCAATTCATTTGGACCGCCGGCCATTCCGTATATCCGAATTTTATTTGTCGGAGCAAGCACAAGATCTTTCCAAGCTTCTGGCAATAACATGGTGCGCAATGATAGTTTTTCAATTAAACCTTGTACAGACATAATGACAGAAGCAATAAAGGTAATCTTCGCAAAAAATACGATATCATCATGCTGAACAGTGATACGAGAAACAATATAGTATACAAAATAAAATAGAAGCAGCGTGTGTAATTGCATAGCAATTGCAATAAATGAAACGCCGTTTAATAGACCAATTCCAGCGCCAAACAAGCAGAAAAGAAAATATAATATTTCAAAGTAACGGAATGAAAAAAGCTTTGGAATATTATTTCGATATTGCAATAATAGACGCACTAAGAGTGCAATGATGATAAATAGACCGATAAACTTTAGCCCAGGATTAAAAGCAACGAGAAAAGGGCGCATCGGAATAAATAGTAATAAATAAGCAATACCGAGCTTTTCATCCCGAAAAGCAGCATATGCTAGTCCGAAAGAAATGAAAAGCCCGGTATAAATTGATGGAAACAGTAATCCCAATAGAATGAAGAAGATACTTGCCCATATATAGTAGAATCGAGTTGAATGTGTCATATATATTCTCCTTTAACATGATGATGGTATGCGATAAAGTGTTGTAACTTCGTTCACCATTTTTGAGAAAGTAAAGTGTTGTAGGTAATGTTCGCGTCCGCATTCTGCTAAGGAATGATATAACTTTTCATCTTGTAATAATTGTGCTAAGGAAGCAGCTAAAGCTTCTTCCGATCCGTACGGTATTAATAGCCCTGACTGATTATGAACAATTACTTCTGGCAAGCCGCCGACATTTGTTGCAATCACAGGTTTTTTCATAGCAATTGCTTCAATAGCGACATAGGATAATCCTTCATTTTCTGATGGGATCACAATAATATCATGTTCTGTATACTCTTTTATAACATCATCTTGAAATCCTTTTAATGATACATGCTCACCTAGTGATAATTCTTGAATCATAGTTATTAACTCTGTTTTTAATGGCCCTTCACCGATAATATCGCAATGCCACCCTAAAGATGGGTGCAGAGCTTTCAGTTTTTGCAAGCTAGTTAATAAGAACGGTTGTCCTTTTTCTTTGCTTAGCCTCCCGATAACAGCAATTTTTTTCGGCCCACGCTGAGAAAGAGGGACATCTGTATATGGATATGGATCTGCAACGCCGTTATAAATAACATGTATTTTTTTTTCTGGTACACCCTTTTGACATAGTTGCTGCTTCATAAATTGAGAGATGCAAATGATTGCATCATTATAGCGAGTAAAAAAGGAATTGCTACACTTTAGGTGAAATGGCATCAGCACATTTACGTGATATGTCCAAATGACCCGAACAGGAGCACCTAATAGTTTGGCTAAAATCGCAATATAGTTTTCACGTAAAAATTGTGCATGGACAATATCGATTTTTTCCTTTTTTATAATCTTCTTTAATTGTATGGCAGCTTGTATATCAAAAGGATGACGCATGTTAATGCGGTACATCGGTACGTTTAGTTGTTCAAACTTTTTTAAGAAAGGACCAGGGATAGAGTATACAAGGATACAGTGCTCTGGACCAATAGATTCCATTAAATCTAGAACGTATTTTTCTGATCCTCCATCCCCGATATAATTTAAAAGGTACATAATTTTATTCATTTATATCCTTCCTTTTACCTAAAAATAGCGATAGCAATTGTTGTAGCTCCTTTATCTTTAATGTGTAAGTGACGAGTAAGTAAACGATGGCACCAATTGCTATTGCTAATAAGATAAGCAACTTTGTATCATGTAAGAAATGAAGCAGCAGTTTGGAAGTATACAAACTTACAAAAGATGCAACAATACATTTGAATAAAAAGCCACCGTAGCGCAAGTTCACCTGTTCTTTCTCTTTCATGAATTTTTGTAGCATCCATAATAGCATAAGTACAGTGCTCGCTGATGCTATTGAAGTGGAAAGAGCTGCACCAGCTAAACCAATCTGGTTAACAAGTATAATACATAATATAACATTTATAATCATGGAAATAATCGATGCATACATAATGTATCGATTCAGCTTCAAAGAAAAAAGCAAGCGATCAAGTAAGTCTTTTAATGGCTGCATGAGGGCAGCTAACGCATAAAATTGCAACGCGGTTGCTGTCATCATAATAGAATCTTTCCCAAATGCACCATAGTTATAAATAACTTTGACAATTTCCTCTGTAAAAAAGGTGAAATAAATAAAGACAGGAATAAATAAATATAACAGCACCTTTATATTTGTTTCCATTAATTTTGCAAAGTCTTTCCAGTTTGACTGATTTACGTACTCAACAAATTTAGGATACATAACTGTTAAGACAGGAGCAGCAATTAACCCAAGCGGAATAAAGTATAGCTTTTGGGAATAATTAAGAGCCGCAATAGATCCTTCCTTTAATCCAGAGACTAGTGTACGATCTACAAGTAGATTAATTTGAACAGATGTACTTGTAATAAAAGCAGGAATGCTCAAAGAAATCATTGTTTTTAAAGAAGGATCTTTCCAATCGATTATAAATTGATAGCGATATCCTTCCCTCTTAGAAGCGAAATAGACGAGTGTATTTTGTACGATGTTTCCGACAATAACACCGAGTGCAAGTGCATAAATTCCAATCCATTTTACAAGCAAGACGAAAATAATAAGTGTAATCCCGTTTAATATAACCCATTGCATACTCGTAATACGAAATTTATGTAAACTGTTCAAATAAGCATTAAAAATATCAATCATGAATGTACAAAATACAGTCGGAAAAATAATTTGTAATAGGTAAGCCGATAATAAAGCTGTTTGCTCAGGGAGCCCGTGCGCAAATATTGAAATGAAGAAGCGGGGCTGCAATTCAATGAGCAAAAGCGGAATGAAAAAAATAAGTAGAACAATGTTTAAAAAATTATTCATAAATCGATATGCTTTAACCGGATCTTTTCCCTTTAATTCCATAAAGATAGGAATAAAAGAAAAGGCGAAAGCTCCTGTAATACCAGTGAAAACAATAGTAGGTATATTTAAAGCGACAACGTATGCATCAACAGCATAGTTTGTACCGAAATAAGCTCCAAGTGTTACTTCTTTTGCAAATCCAAGTAGTTTTCCTAAAGCTGTCCCAAGGGTGAAAAATAGTGTTACAATGAGAAATCTTTTTGTCTTGTCTTGAGAGGCTTCTCTACTCATTTCTAATCAAATCCTTACTTTAATTTAATTCTTTTTCAAGCATAATTTATTTGTATGTAAAAATCAAATATATATAGAAAATGTTTCCCATGAAAAAGAGGATATCATCCAATAGGAGAATATCCTCTTTAGCTCGTAATAAAGTGAAACTTTAATCAGTGGGGGTTTTCTTCATCCCCCACTGATTATTAGCCCTCACCAATCGGGCTTTTACGGGCAGTTTACCTCCCGCCTAACTTCTTTGTTTTCGCTGAATTTTAAGGTGGGAGTATTACTGCCCGTTAATGCGGGATAAAAGACAATAACGATTCCCGTCTTTTATAGAAAAACAATAGTATAAAATAATGTGTTCAATTTATCACGCTATTCGTGGGCAATAAGCATCTGCTGATGGATATTTCACTTTATGATGCCAAGCGGCTATTTTGATACGCAGAACGGCGAACAGCATAGTATATACGAGGTGCAATGATTGCGCCAATCACTGTAAAGATAATATCTTTTACTGCAAACCACATCATAACTTTCCAAGCAGCTACATAGCTAATATGACCGTTCATCCAGCTATTGATAGCTAAGTACATATAAGTTGTTCCAATGACATAGATAAGAATGATTCCGACGGTAGAAGCTGCAATGAATGTACCGAATTTTGGTTTTTTCACTTGCTCAACGATTTTACCTGTTATATAAGCAACAAGAATGAAAGCAATAATAAATCCACCAGTTGGACTTAATAGTTGACTAAATCCAGTTTTAAAGCCGGCGAATACAGGTGCTCCAGCAATTCCAACTAATGTATAAACAATCATAGATAAGGCCCCAAGGCGGCTTCCAAGAAGAAGACCAGCTAAAATAGCAAAGAATGGCTGCATAGAAAGCGGAACACCTGCAATTTGTAGAAATGGTGCCCAAGATGTAATATTGGCACCGATCGCCATAAGTGCGACAAACATCGCGGCTAAAGCTAAGTCTAATACACGAAGTTTATTCATAATGTCAACCCCTTGTCGTTATTCGGTTAACATTATAGTACTGAATCTGTTTAGGCATTGTCAATTAAAATATTTTGATACTTTGGCTCTAACACTTCACGAAGTAGCGTATAAGGAATACGGAATTGTGGAATGCCACTGACGTATGGTGCAATTTCGTATAACGGGAAATAAATCACCAAATTTTCTTGTTCTAAAACGTATTTGAGTTTTTTTTCATTCATTACTTTCTCGGCAGCATCTGGAAAGAAATTCTCCTTATTTTGCTCGATTTGTCTAACGATTTCGGTCTTAATGATGTTTTCATATTGACTATTTTTTTGAAATAAATCTGCTAAGCGAAGCGGTTTGTTCTGCTGAACATCAAACGTATTTGCTTTCCATTCATACATGCCGTGAGCACCGCCTGTATATTGATAATAGTTTACATATAGACTGAGTAATGGAAATGCATTAAATGGAACTTTGTAGTCAACATTCGCAACATATGGATGAAACGGAGCATCGGTTTCTTTTGATTGTTCATAATATGTTTTTGCATCTTTTTCTAATTTCTTTTTGAACCTATTTACGCTTTTCTCATAATACGTATTTAATTTCTTTTGAAATTGTCCATCTGAAATGTTATGAAATTGTGGATAATTGAGTTGATATTCCAAATAAGGTTTTTTACCTTTTTGTGTTGCAGTATGAACTTCAATTGTAATGTTAGATGCTTGGGCTGCTATTGTTTCTTTTGGTACAATAGCAGTAGAGAGGAAAAAAAGTAACATGATATATAATAGTTTCTTCATATAATATACCTCCATGTATTATAGATTTACTAATAGTTTGAAAAGAAATAGATTTTATTATGCATTTTTTGGTAATTTGAAAGGGGACAACCAGATGTCTAAAACATTAATGGAAGCATTAGGTATTGAATTATTAGAAATGACAGAGGAAAAGGTTGTGGCGACGATGCCAGTGCATGGAAGTACGCATCAACCATTTGGTTTTTTACACGGAGGAGCATCTGTTGCTTTAGCAGAAACAGTTGCTAGTGTCGGTACATATAATTTAATTGATCAAGATAAATATATTTGTTTTGGTCTTGAAATTAATGCAAATCACTTGCAGTCTAAACGAGACGGCATAGTCACTGCGATTGGAACACCGCTTCATAAAGGGAAGACGACTATGGTTTGGGACATTCGAATTATTGATGAAGAAAATAATTTAATTTGTATTTCAAGATGTACAGTTGCGGTAAAAGAAAAAAGATAAAAACGATTCATATTGAGAAGAGATGGACTATTTCTACTTCCGCTGATATATCGATGAGCACGTAAAAAAGGACTGCTTTAAGCAGTCCTTTTTTCATTAGAATTGAATTTTCTTCTCTAAGAAGTCTTTTAGTTCGGTAATTGGCATACGTACTTGTTCCATTGTGTCACGGTCACGGACTGTAACTGCTTTGTCTTCAACAGAGTCGAAGTCATAAGTGATACAGAATGGTGTACCGATTTCGTCTTGGCGGCGGTAACGTTTACCGATAGAGCCTGTTTCGTCGAAGTCTACCATAAAGTCTTTCGCAAGTTCTGCGAACACTTCCGCGGCACCTTCAGATAGCTTTTTAGAAAGCGGCAGGATCGCTGCTTTAAATGGTGCTAATGCTGGGTGAAAACGAAGAACTGTACGAGAATCATTTTCTAATTGTTCCTCTTCATATGCATCGCATAAGAATGCTAATGTTACGCGATCTGCGCCAAGAGATGGTTCGATGCAGTATGGTACGTAACGCTCATTCGTTTGTGGATCTACATAATTAAAGTCTTCAGTAGAATGTTCCATATGACGGTTTAAGTCAAAGTCTGTACGAGACGCGATGCCCCATAGTTCGCCCCAGCCAAATGGGAATTTAAATTCGATATCAGTTGTTGCATTACTGTAGTGAGATAATTCTTCTTCACCATGGTCACGAAGACGCATGCTTTCTTCGTTCATACCAAGTGAAAGAAGAAAGTTTTTACAAGTGTTGCGCCAGAATGTGAACCATTCTAAATCGTCGCCAGGTTTGCAGAAGAATTCAAGTTCCATTTGTTCGAACTCACGCGTACGGAATGTAAAGTTACCAGGCGTAATTTCGTTACGGAAGCTTTTACCGATTTGACCGATACCAAATGGAAGCTTTTTACGCATAGAGCGCTGTACGTTTTTGAAGTTTACGAAAATACCTTGTGCTGTTTCTGGGCGAAGGAAAATTTCGTTTGTGCTAGATTCTGTAACGCCTTGGAATGTTTTGAACATTAAGTTGAACTGGCGAATTTCAGTGAAGTCTTCGCTGCCGCAATCTGGGCATTTTACTTCGTGTTCCTTCATTAATCCAGCCATTTGATCGAAAGTAAGACCATCTACGATCATTTCGATGCCTTTTGCCTCTAAAGCATCTTCAATTAATTTATCAGCACGGTGGCGTGCTTTACATTTTTTACAGTCGATCATTGGATCATTGAAGTTTCCAACGTGTCCAGATGCTATCCAAGTTTTTGGATTCATTAAAATTGCTGCATCTAAACCTACGTTATACGGAGATTCTTGAATGAATTTTTTCCACCAAGCTTTTTTCACGTTGTTTTTTAATTCGATACCAAGTGGACCGTAGTCCCAAGTATTTGCAAGACCGCCGTAAATTTCAGAACCAGGGAAAACAAAACCACGATGCTTTGCTAAGTTTACGATTTGCTCCATTGAAGCCATTTCCAATTCCTCCTTAAAAGATAACGTATTGGCGATGAAAGGTGGTGTAGTACTTGGAGAAGCGATTAGATGAGCGAGCGGCTGCCGCTTTTCAATAGATCTAGCTCCAGCGGCTAGAACAGTCGGTCGTTTCGCGCCTTCCTGCGAGGTAAAGAGCACCTCTGCGTCAGGAGCTCCAACGTCCTCCTGTTCTGAGCGAGCGGCTGCCGCTTTTCAATAGATCCAGCTCCAGCGGCTAGAATATTCGGTGGCTTCGCGTCTTCCGCCGAGGCAAAGAACGCCTCTATGTCAGAAGCTCCATCCCCCTCATATTCTGAGCGAGCCGCTTTCGCTTTTCAAATAAAAAAACGCTCATCCCAAGGCTTATTTGCCTAGGGACGAGCGTTTGCCCGCGGTTCCACCCTAGTTGACACACAACTGTGTATGTCCACTTTATACTGTATTGCTCGGGACTGCCTGTTTCCTTGCAGTTTCAGGCTTGCACCATCCCTGAATCGCTTCTTTTTTGCAAGTACTTATTTATCCTTCATCGCTACCATATTTAAAAAATAGATGACCATATTCTATCATGTTCTTTTCTAATTCACAATAGAGATACGTGTGTTTTGCTTAGTCCATGCAGTGTCTGTTATGTAGTATAGCCCAAAACTTATTGCACAAATACAGCTTTAATATGTTTAATTGCTTCACGCTTACTAAGCGGTGCGAGGTCATGCGTTTGTACGAATTCCCAAACAGCTTGAGGATTTGTTTTTGCGTATTCACGAAGTACCCAACCGATTGCTTTCTGGATGAAAAATTCTTTAGAGTGACTGAGCTGTTCGATTAACGAGAAGAGAAGTTTCGTATCTGTTTTTTCTTTATACTTGAGTTGAAATAAAAGGCATGTTCTTTGCAGCCACATATTGTGAGATGCCATCCATTTTTGCACATACACTTCGACTAAGTGTGGATGCGCTGCTAAGATAAGGCCGATAAAATGGCTTGCGAGCATATCTACAGAATCCCACCATGATTTTGTTGTAATGAGCTCTTCTAAAAGTGGGATATGCGTTTCATCTAAGTGCTTTCGATATTTATCTAGTAGAGTTAAAGCGAGCATTTGAAATTCTCGTTCTGGCAGTGTCCAAAGTTCGCGGATAATAACGGGAAGGTCTGCTACTTTCGGTGCTTCAGCACTTTGCAGTACTTCACGAAACAATTGCCTTCGCTCTGGTGTTTGAATGCCGAGAAAGGGAAAGTGTTTTTTCATATAACGTTCCATTGGTTCTGCTTTTTCACGGTTTCGATGTGCTTCAAAGTGTTTTTGTAAGCTTTCAGTGAAAGGGTGCATATTTTCACTCCTTATTCGTGTTTTTTATTTAAGTGTACCGCTTTTTGGTAAAGATAAAAATTTTTTTATCCACTTCTTAATACTTTTCGTGACGAATATATAGAAAAAGAATGGAGCTAAGACAGAAGGGGGTATTAGGATGGAGAGTCAAATTGTAATAGACGGTGTACCGAATGATGGGATTATAGCCTGGTTTTTAGCGTTAGGACTTATTTTTGTTATTATCTTTTTAGTTTGGGCTCTGGTGGCGTATTTGTTAACGGCATTTGCTTTGTATAACATGGCAAAAGCGGATGAGCGGGAAGATGCTTTCTTTGCATTTATTCCACTTTTAAATTGTAAAACATGGGGAGATTTAATTGGAAAGAAATTCCCGCAATTTATGCAGCCACAATCAGGTTGGAAGTTAGTTGGTGTATATGTTGCTTGCTTTATTATCGGATGGATTCCGTTTTTAAATGTTGTATCGTCAATTTTGTTATTTGTATTAGGAATTTATGTTATCTATTTATTATTTGAAAGATACACAACAAATGCAGTATTATATACGGTTCTACATGTTATTACATGTTCTATTTTTCTTCCGATTCACTTATTCGTAATCCGAAATAATGAACCGAGATATTGAGAGAAAGAAAAAACGGAAGGGCTCTCCTTCCGTTTTTTCTTATTTATAAATCCATTTTGATTTTTCGGCAGATAAGTCGCTGCCATGCAAAACAAAAAGTGCTCTTCACTCATTTTCTCTCTTTGTTTTAACGACGCATAGGGCAGGATGAGGATCTGACCGCTTCTATGCATGGCCAGAAGTTCTTGGCCACCTAAAAAGAAAGGGTTCATGTTGGTTTTTAATTTGCATTTATTTACATTAAGTAACGTAAATAAATATAAATGTTCGAAATGATTAATGAAACAATTGTAATTGGGAAGCCGACTTTTAAGAATTCCATATAGCTAAAGCCATGCCCTTCGCGGTTTGCGATACCTGCAACAATTACGTTTGCAGATGCCCCAATTAATGTTCCGTTTCCTCCTAAACAAGCACCAAGTGCTAATGCCCACCAAAGTACATCAACTTGTGCATCAGCTGGTGTTAAGCCAAGTCCGACTGTCATATCGTTAATAAGTGGAATCATTGTTGCAACGAATGGGATGTTGTCAATCGTTGCGGAAGCGATACCTGATACCCATAAAATAAGTACAGAAGCGAAGGAAATGTCACCGCCAGTTACATTTAATACTTGCTGTGCTAACGATTTAATTAAACCGATATCAATCAGGCCGCCAACAAGGACGAATAAACCAGCAAAGAAGAAAATAGTAACCCATTCTACATGCGCAAATACATCTTCAATTTCATGTTCTTTCACACCGATTAACATTAATACAGTTGCTCCTGTTAAGGCGATAACTGCTGCATCAATGTGAAAAATAGAGTGTGTCATAAAGCCGACGATTGTAAGGCCAAGTACCGTTAATGATTTTTTCATGAGCACTGGATCTTTAATATATTGCTTTTCATTTAAACTCATTAGTTTTTTAATTTGAATCGGGTCAGCCACCAATTGTTTCCTGTATATGAAGTACAACATAACCGCTGTTACAGCGATAATAATGATTACAATTGGAGCTAAGTTCACTAAAAAGGCATTAAAATCTAAATGCTTATTTGATGAGCCAATCATAATGTTTGGCGGGTCACCGATAAGTGTAGCTGTTCCACCGATATTTGAAAAAATAATTTCTGATAGTAAATACGGAACAGGATTAACTTGTAAAATACGTGTGATAGATAGTGTAACTGGTACAACGAGAAGAACAGTTGTCACGTTGTCTAAAAAAGCAGAACCAACTGCAGTTAGTAAGGAAAGAACAATTAAAATGCGAATTGGATTTCCTTTTGCTTTTTTAGCGGATTTAATCGCAACGTACTGAAAGACTCCCGACTTACTTGTAATGTTAACTAAAATCATCATACCAATAAGTAAGGTAATCGTTCCCCATTCAATATGCTTTGTAAAAGCGTTATGTAAATCAACAACGCCTACAATGACCATTAAGGCTGCACCGAGCAGCGCGATGACAGCACGATTAATTTTTTCAGAAATGATAATGGCATATGTAACCAAAAAGACAACAATTGCAAAATAGTATTGCCAGTTTGCAATTTCTTGTGTTGTTTCGTGCAAAAATCTCATCTCCTCTCAGTAGTTTTTTCTTATTATTTGATACAATTGCGAAATAAACACAATTAAAGTCATTATAAAGTAGAAAAATGTATGCTGTAAATGAAAGCCCCAGTTTTGTCATATTTTCTGCAAAAATGAATTAAGCTATTTTCTTGTTTTTGCAAATATTTGCTGCTATTTGACATATATATAAGATACATCTCATGGAATGTATGAAGAGAAATTTTCATTTGGGTTACGTCGTTACATTAAAATTCGTAAGTTGAAAAGTGTTCGTAGTTATTTGTTGTAGTATGCTGGATGAATATGGAAGAGTTTATCCGGTTACTTGCGGGCAGTAAGACCCCCACCTCAAGATTTGGAGAGAAAAGTTGTCCAGCTCTAGCGGCTAGAATCTCCGGTCGTTTCGCCCCCTTGGACGAGGCAAAAAGCGCTTCTTTGTCAGGGGCGTGGGCGTCCTGCGATTCTGAACGAGCCGCTTCCGCTTTTTTAAAGAAGATAGGTGGGGGATAAGTGCCCGTTAATACTAACCATCAGTGGGGGATGAAGGAGATCCTACTGATGGAAGTTTCACTTTATAAGGAAGGGATCGTATGGATGAACAACAACTTTTATTTTTAGATTTTGAGTTCACGATGCCTCAAAATCGCAAAAAACCAAAAGGGTTTTTTCCGGAAATTATTGAAGTCGGAATTGTTTCGGTTGTGAATCATGTTGTAGTTGATACGTATTCTTCTTATGTAAAACCAGCAACTTTTTCGGTATTAACAGAACGGTGCAAAACATTTTTAGGAATTCAGCAAGAAGCGGTGGACAGTGGGATTTCATTTGCAATGCTTGTTGAACGACTAGCAAGCTATGAAAAACGTTGCAATACAACAGTTGTGACGTGGGGAAATATGGATATGAAAGTGCTGAAGAATAATTGTGAAGTAGCTAATATTCCTTATCCATTTGCAGGGAAATGTCGTGACTTATCATTAGAGTATAAGCGTTTTTTTGGAGAGCGCAACCAAACTGGATTATGGAAAGCAATTGAGGCATACGGAAAGGTCGGGACAGGTAAGCATCACTGTGCGTTAGACGATGCGATGACGACATATAATATTTTTAAACTTGTTGAGAAAGATAAGCAATACTTAGTAAAACCAGCTCCCCCGACACTTGGTGAGCTTGTAGACTTTTCAAAAGTATTAAAAAGAGTGAGTGCACAATAACGACCAAATTACAATTTTAATTGTAATTTGGTCGTTTTGTTGTTTTTACAATTGATAATCATGCTTTAACTGCTCTAGTATTTGTAAGCTGCGCTGCGCGAATGGCGTGTCGTCTTCTTGTAATTGCCTTATTTGCTCTGTTAATGCTTTTTGCAGTGATTCCTTATAATCTGGCACATCGCCTTCATAGCGTTTCACCATTGGTTGCGGGATATTCGTTTGTTCACGAAATGCTAAGGCGCGGCGTTCATGGAAAAAAGGCACATCAGCTTGTTTTACATTATGCAGGTCGCCTTGCATAGGATGTTTCACAACAGCGAGCACTTTTACAAGATAATGCTGCGGACGAACGTTTGTGACTTCCCCGATGTATTTACCTGTTTTATAAATACCTGTTACAACATCGCCAATTTGGAATGTTTCATTCATATTTTTCACCCCTTTTTCATAGTAAGCAATGGAAGAGAATGAGTCAAAGAAGAAAGGAAGTTTTATTTAGACTGAAATTTCTGTATAATCAATTGTAGCAAGGAAATGAACAAAGGAGTGAACAGTTATGATGCCTTTATACTTTCCGGAAGATAAGACAGAATATATTATACCTGCCATTGTATGTGTACTATTTATAATCGGAGCAATTGCTACGTGGCGTATGTTTATTAAATCATCAGAAAGAGAAGCGGAAAATTTGAAAGAGATGGAAAAACGGATTATGGAAAAACGGTAAAGGTTAGCTAGACGAACTTGGCGATTAGAGACGTCTTTTCTTCGAGAATTGTCGCCTTTCGTGCAGGAGTTTTTGTATGTTTCCTTCTAGGCTCGGACAATATAAAAACAGAATGAGTTTGGAGGGAACATGGATGAAAAAGCAACTCGTATTGGGATGTTTTGCAGCTATCCTCTTTGCTGGATGTGCGAAAGAGAACCCGAAAGAAATAGAAGTGAAGCTGTATAATGCTTCTGGAGATCAAGTAGGAACGGCGAAGGTTGCCCAGCAATCAAGCGGAGTAAAGATTTCGATTAAAGCAGAGGGGCTTACACCTGGTGTACATGGAGTACATATTCATGAAGTAGGGCAATGTCAAGCACCGGACTTTATTTCTGCTGGGGATCATTTTAATCCAAATAAAAAGAAGCATGGGTTATTACATCCAAAAGGATTTGAAAATGGAGATTTGCCGAATGTGATTGCGGATGGCGAAGGGAAAATTAAGGCAGATATTATGGCACCGCAAGTGGCTTTAAAAGAAGGGAAAACAACGATGAATAGAAAAGACGGTGCATCGCTTATTATTACGGAAAATGCAGACGATGGGATGACACAACCAGCTGGAAATTCTGGAAAACGAATTGTATGCGGTGTAATTGTGAAAAAAGCTTCGGATCTAAAAAAAGAGAAGGAAAAAGGAAAATAAAGAAAACCGCGCATTTTAAAGGCTGCCAGGAAAGTCTCGGTGGCCTTTATATATTTTGATGGTATAAGTAGAAAAGGCAATATGTAATAAGTGTACATAGTCTTTCAGTTTGTCTTTGTTTAATTTATACTAAAATATATTTTCTAAAGGATGCCTGTTTTTTTCAATTGATATATGATTAGGATTATCGTTGGGGAAATTACCTAGGAAAACCTTTATAATAGAATATGCACATACATAAAAGGGGGGATTCTATGAAATTACTACGTTCACTGCTTATTCTTATGCTTGTTGTATTGTTAAGCGCATGTAATGGCAATATAGCAACAAAAATCACAAAGGTTCAAAACAACGGAGAAACTACTTTAAAAATTGGCTCTCTGCAAGGTTCTCACGAAGTGCAAACGATTAAAGTTGAAAATGGAAATGTGGAGATTCCTTATGAAGCATCCGTTGAAGAAGGTACAATTTTATTGCAAGTCATAAAAGGCGATCAGGTTATTCATGAAGAAGAAATCACTTCCGAAAAAGAGGGTCTGCTTTCTTTTGAAGCACCGAAACCTGGCTCATATGAATTGAGTGTAAGTGTGAAGGGTGAAAAAGAGAAAGCAAAAGGAATTCGGATACATACGAAGCTATGAAAAAACGGCAAGCGAATGGTACTCGCTTGCTCTCTTTGTTTTAAACCTCGCATATGGCAGGGAAAGAGGTTTTTATGTCGTTTTTTTAACTCGGGTATATATAGAACACGTACATATATAAGAAGGATAAATTTTAATCAAACTCCTAGTATAGCTAGACTATTACATATTCATGTTCAATAGTAATGATGAGAGGAAAGAAGAGAATGGAGCCTAAAATAATAAATATCCCAGCAAAAAAAATTGTTGGAATTAGGAAAGAAACAACTTTTGTAAAAGATTCTGAAGTCACAATGGGAATATGGAAAACATTTATGCCATTAAGAAATCGTATCTCTTACAGAAGTAACTCTTGTTTTCTTTCTGTAAAGGTGTTAAGCACCCCTTTAAATTTGAATGATATAAACTATACTTATGAAAAATGGGCTGCTGTTGAGGTGGAACATTTCGAAAATGATACTTCTTCAGAACTATCAACGCATACGTTAGCAGGAGGCTTATATGCTGTTTTTATCCATCAAGGAACAGCGTCTGATTTGAGCACATTCCAGTATATTTTTCAAGAGTGGTTACCGAATTCAAATTATAGCTTAGATGTAAGGGAGCATTTTGAAATTATGGATGATAATTATCGTCCAGATGATTTAAACGCAAAAGAAGAAGTGTGGATACCAATAAAAGCTAACATAGCGGATAAATAAAAGAGCTGGAGAGAAAATTTCCAGCTCTTTTATTATAATAACCAGATTCAAATCACATAGGTAGCTGTTCTTTAGAAGTACACGCAAATGTACATTGTAAGCGGCGGAGCGCATCTTCTAATATAGGGCGTGGACAGCCGATATTTAAACGAATGTGATGCTCACCGCCGGCACCAAATTTTTCTCCAGGCTCTACAATGATTTTTCCTTTTGTCTCTAATAATTCCATTCGTTTACTTTGTGTGAGTCCAAGTTTGGAGCAGTCAATCCAAAGTAAGAACGTACCATCAGGCTGAATGACGGATAGTTTCGGAATATGCTGTTTAATAAAGTCACATGCAAATCGTGCATTCTCTTCTATATAAGCTAACAAATCTGCTAGCCATTCATTGCATTCTGTGTACGCACTTTGCATTGCTGCGTAAGCAAATGTGTTTAAACCATGAAAGCCTTGGCGATGCTGCACAGCGGTAAAGGCATCTCTCAGCTTTTCATTTGGAATAATAATAACCGATGCTTGCAGCCCAGCAATATTAAATGTTTTACTTGGAGCGATACATGTAACAGTTCGCTTCGCTAAGTTTGGTGATAAAGAGGCAAGTGGAATATGTTTACGTCCATTAAAGATAATGTCAGCATGAATTTCGTCTGCAATGACGGTTACATCATACAATTCGCAGAGCGCACCGAGTTTTGTTAACTCTTCCGCTGTCCATACACGTCCAATTGGATTGTGAGGACTACACAGAAACATCAGTTTTATATCTTGCTGAAATTGTTTCTCTAACTGTTCAAAATCCATTTTGTAAACACCGTTTTCTAAGCGCAGCGGATTAGTCAGCACTTGGCGCCCATTCGTTGCTACCATTTCGAAAAATGGGGGATATACAGGCGGTTGTACAAGCACTGAATCTTGCTTTTCAGTAAAAGCTTGTACAGAAACACTAAGTGCAGGAACGATGCCGGCGCTAAAGACAAGCCATTCTTTTTCAATAACCCAATTGTATTGTGTTTTTACCCAATGACAAATTGCTTCTTTTATTTGTTCACTTGAAGTGTTATAACCGAAAATAGGGTGTTGTAAACGTTTTGTTAAAGCATCTTGAATTGGTGAGGGAACAGGGAAGTCCATGTCTGCAATCCAGGCATGAAGAAGTTCCTCGTTTTTATGTGTATCCCATTTAACGGAGTTTGTTCCGCGGCGATTTATCATTTCGTTAAAGTTCCCCATATTTATTGCTCCTTTCGATTCTGGGATGAATATACTGAAAGTTCTATCATTTCTTCTAGCATAGCTGATATGATACGATAAAGGGAAGTGGAATTTAAGAAAAAGGCGGGAAGTGTATGGGGACATATGAAAAGATGATAGACTTTGTGAAGAAGTGGGATCCGTTTCAAATGGGGCCGGAATTTTATGAAACGGAAGCAAGCGACATCGTCTACATTGTAAGTACATTTGATGATGCAAAATATATCGCAAAGAAAATACAGCACATTTATTTAATATCATTTGATAGAACATTGCCGATTGAAAAATGTCAATGGTTAGCAGAACAATTGTTATTATTAAAAGACGGCGGAAGTTGTAGTCTATAAGTTCTTATTGAATAGCAAGGGTATAAGAAGCGGGTATCGAAAAGTTTACGGGAGGTGGGCTTTTCGATATCCGCTTCTTGTTTTAGGTTAATTAGCTAAGAAAGTCATAATTTCTTCGCATACGTGCTCTGGTTTTTCTTCAGGCAATAAATGTCCTGTGTTTTCATAGGAGATAAAGTGTGAATGCGGCAGGTCATTGTGCAGGCGGTGGCCAACTTCAATAGGAACAACACGATCTTTTTCTCCCCAAATGAGCAAGGTAGGTGTTGTGATTGTTTGTAGCTCTTTTGACGTTAAATCTCCTTCGCGATCTCGAATCATGCGGGTTAGTGCCGGAAAGATGCGATTATCATAAAAAGGCGCTGCATAGCCTTGCATCATTTCGTCATCGATTAAAGAATGATCGTGAACAACATTCATCAAATTATGGATGATACCTCGCCTTACAATCCAATTCTTTACGTATAAATGAAAGAACGGTAAATAGGAAGTATAAATAAGCGGCAGTTTCGCCCGTGATAAATAACTGGAGCTGCATAAAAGAACCGTCTTTTGAATGAAGTTAGGCCGCAATTTGTTTACATATAACGCAATTTGTCCTCCCATCGAATGTCCAACTAAAATAACGTTTTTTGTTTGTAAATGTTCCATAAGCTCAATGACAATCGTTGCGAGGTTCTCATAAGAGTATGTGAAATGATAGGATTTATCGCTTTTTCCAAATGGCGGTAGGTCCAGGGCAATCACGTTCCCTTGCTGAGCTAATAGCGGAATGAGACGCCGATAGCTAAAGGTTGAAGAGAGAAACCCGTGAATTAAAACAAATGTTGGTTTTTCTTCGGCACTGAAAGACTGATAGAGCTCATAATGAATCGTCATCCCTCTTGTAGAAAAGGTGAAGTGAGGGAGTTGAACTTCGTTTTCCATCTTCATCACTCCGTTGTTTTTTTGTTCATATCATCTCCTTTTTGAGTGGGAATTATCCTATATGAAAAGAGAAGGGAAAGTAGTAGTAGGTCTGGAATTTTTTAAGGGGAATGAAAAGTTTTTGGTTCATCAGCGTAACATGGGGTTGATTTGTTGAAAAAGAATCACTTTTAATACATGGAACGGAAAGCGTCCACTTGGGGTGGAGTGTACAGCTTATATGTCACTCTCCTGTCTTTTGGTGATGAACCAATTTTTTAGTAAATGAAGGAATAGGAGAGTTTATATGAACAGCGATTATCAAACACGAATGGAAACTGTTATAAGATATATTGAAGAGAACTACGCTGAGAAAATTGATCTCGATTCATTAGCTCAAGTATCACACTTTTCTAAGTATCATTTTAGTAGGATTTTTAAAGCGATAATTGGTGAAACTCCGATGTCTTTTGTGAATAAAAAACGTCTTCAAAAATCGATATACTACTTAACAGAAACGAACAAATCAATATTAGAGATAAGCAGTCTCTGTGGTTTTGAATCAGCTTCAACATTTCATGCATTGTTTAAAAAACACTTTCATGTCGTTCCCACTGATGTTAGAAAAAATCATTTTCATAATAGCAATTTTTCGTTATATATAAGCAAGAATCAAGAAGAGATGTCTACCTCCGTTTGCTACGCTAATGATAGCAATAATAACCTGTTAAGGAGGATATGGATAATGAACATTACAATTAAGGAATTACCTGATTATGAAGTAGCGTATGTGAGACACGTTGGGAGCTATTTAGAAACGTTTCGGGCATGGAGTAAATTGGGGGAATGGGCACATAAACATGGGATTGATCAAACACAATATTCGATTGGAATTTCATTGGATGATCCGAATTTTGTTGATGAATATGCTTGTCGCTATGATGCATGTGTAACAATCCCGAAAGATTTTAATAAAGAAAATAATGATGACATACAATATAAAACTTTGAAAGGCGGTACTTACGCTTTGTATCAGTTTCATGATACTCTCGATAAATTTGCCCTTGCTTATCAAAGTATATTTGGACAATGGTTACCTAATAGTGGGTACGATGCAGATGATAAACCGTGCCTTGAATTTTGTATGAATAACCCAGCAACTGATCCAGAAGGGAAGGCAAAGGTTGACTTATACATTCCTATTAAAAAAGGGGATAACTACTCAGTTACTTTATGAAAAACCGACAGAAAAGCATTTTTTTAAATGGGCGAGAGGGACTGGCGATGCATAGGAGCGGTCAGGGCCTTTTCCTGCCACGTGCAAGGTTTGAAAACAAAAGTAGACAATAGTGCAGGCTCCTGCCTTGTTTGCATGACAACAGTTTATATGCCAAAAAATGAATTTATAAGTAATAGAGAGACACACTTTCACTAAAATCATCCCCTTTTCTAAATTTCTAAAAGGTATAGCTGAGTAGTTACAAAAAGGGTATGAATAATGAAAACGCGCCTGCTTGTCAAAACAGGCGCGTTTTCATTATTTTAGTTCATTCACAACGTTCGGCGGTGTATGCCCTTGCAATCCAGCTACTAAATTTTTTGCTGCTGTCATTGCCATAGTTCGGCGTGTTTTTAACGTCGCAGAACCAATGTGAGGAAGCGTCACGACATTTTGCAGAGATAACAACGGGTTATCTTTTTCGATTGGTTCTTGCGTAAATGTATCAATGCCTGCTGCAAAAATTTTCTTTTGTTGCAGCGCTTCAATTAATGCTCTTTCATTTACTGTTTTCCCGCGGGATGCATTAATAAAAATGGCTGTTTCTTTCATTATATTAAATTCTTTTTCCCCGATTAAATGATACGTTTCTTCTGTTAATGGTGTTAGAAGGACAATAAAATCTGCTTTTTGCAGTAACGTTTCTAATTCGCAATATGTTGCGCCGAGCTCGCGTTCTGTTTTTTCTTTACGGCTTCGATTGTAGTATAAAACGTCCATATCGAAGCCGAATTTTGCGCGTTTTGCAACAACTTCACCGATGCGTCCCATGCCGATGATTCCGATTGTTTGATGATGAACATCTAAGCCGAAATGCTCTTTTCCAATTTCCGCATTCCATTGTCCTGACTTTACGTAACGATCGAGTTCACAAACGCGGCGCGATGCAGATAACATTAACGCAAAGACAAGATCAGCGACAGTATCATCTAACACGTATGGTGTGTTCGTTCCAATTATGTTTCTTTGCTTCATGGCTGTGATATCGAAGTTATCATAGCCGACTGAAATATTACTCACTACCTTCAATTGCGGAGCTGCTTCGAGTAGTTCATCATCAATAATAGCCCCGAAATTTAATAGTCCGTGTTTATCTTTTACTTTCTCTAATAGTACATGGCGCGGGATTTTTTCATTACTATCCCACTTTTCGTATTCATAATGCTCGGCAATATATTTTTCAACAAATGCAGGCACTTTTTCTGCAATGTAGATTTTTTGTTTCACAGTGTCAGCCCCTTTCTATTTTATTGTCACATAATTCCTTAAAAAAATCTTCTTTTCAAATAGGAAAAGCAGTCTGTATAATTTAGAAAATATCCAAAAAGGAAAGGGAGATTGTGATGACAGAAAAAGAGTTAGAATTGTTAGCTTGTCTTGAGAAAAGTAGCCGATTATCTGAAGAAACATTAGCCAAAATGTTAAACATAGATATAGAAGAAGTAATAGCAATTCTTGAGAAATTAGAAAAAGAAAAAGTGGTTGTCGATTATGTAACACTGATTGATTGGACAAAGGTAAAAGAACATACAGGTTTAACAGCAATGATTGATGTGAAAGTTACACCGAAGCATGGCGTTGGATTTGATGCGGTAGCAGAACAAATTTACCGATATCCAGAAGTAAAGTCGGTGTATTTAATGTCAGGGACATATGACCTTTCTATTACGATAGAAG
The DNA here is from genome assembly GCF_044543425.1 of Bacillus sp. NPDC077411. NCBI lineage: Bacteria > Bacillati > Bacillota > Bacilli > Caryophanales > Bacillaceae > Bacillus > Bacillus sp. NPDC077411. The sequence continues at coordinate 136,926 of NZ_JBITWA010000014.1, forward strand.
GAAAAGGGATGGCTGAAGTTGCAACATTTGTAGCAGAGAAGTTAGCGACAATTGAATCTGTCGTATCAACGACAACGCATTTTATTTTGAAAAAGTACAAACATGAGGGAATTATATATGAAAATAAAGATGATGATAAACGAATTGTGGTGGCACCATGAGTAAATTTGAATTATCAAAAGTAGCACAATCTTTACAACCATCCGGTATTCGCAAGTTCTTTGATTTGGCTGCCGGTATGAAAGGGGTTATTTCATTAGGAGTTGGAGAGCCTGATTTTGTGACGCCTTGGAATGTAAGACAAGCATGTATTCGTTCGTTAGAAGAAGGGTATACAGCCTATACTGCGAATGCTGGATTGTTAGAGCTGCGTGAAGAAATATCAAAATATTTACACAAACAATTTTCAGTCGATTATGATCCGAAAGAAGAGATCATTGTAACAGTTGGGGCGAGCCAAGCGTTAGATGTGGCAATGCGTACCATTGTTAATCCTGGTGACGAAGTAATTATTATTGAACCAAGCTTTGTATCATATGCGCCGCTTGTTACGTTAGCTGGCGGTGTACCGGTACCTGTGTCTACATCTCCAGAGAATGAATTTAAAGTGCAGCCGCATCAAATTGAATCGGTCATTACATCGAATACGAAAGCGATTTTACTATGTTCTCCAAACAATCCGACAGGAACGCTCTTAAATAAAGAAGAATTGGAGAAGCTTGCTGTTATTGTGGAGAAATACAGTTTAATTGTATTATCTGATGAGATTTATGCCGAGCTTGTTTACGATGAAACATATACAAGTTTTGCAAGTGTGAAACATATGCGTGATCATACGATTTTAATCTCTGGCTTTTCAAAAGGCTTTGCGATGACAGGCTGGCGCCTTGGATTAATTGCAGCTCCTAAACATTTTACAGAACTAATGTTAAAAATTCATCAATATTCGATGATGTGCGCGCCGACGATGTCTCAATTTGCGGCGTTAGAAGCGCTGCGTTCAGGAGAACAAGAGGTTATTCGTATGCGTGAGAGCTATAAACAACGCCGAAACTTTATGACAACTTCGTTTAATGAAATGGGATTAGACTGTCATATGCCTGGCGGAGCATTTTACGTATTTCCCTCGATTCGTTCGACTGGATTATCTTCGGCGGAATTTGCTGAACGTTTATTGTTAGCGGAAAAAGTTGCTGTTGTACCTGGAAGTGTATTTGGCGAGAGTGGAGAAGGGTTTATTCGCTGTTCGTATGCCACATCACTTGAACAGCTTATGGAAGCGATGAAACGTATGGAACGATTTGTAGAGAATGAAAAAAGGACAAAACGTAATACGTTTTGTCCATAAAAGGGGGGGAATACTAGAAAGCCATGTGTTAGTATTTTATCCCCATATTTGAAGATTTATACATGTTAAAGGAATTTTTTTTATGAATTTTGAATCAAATCCAACTAGGTGGTATAATTTACTAATACAAAAGGTAAACATATGGGAGTGTTTCTTATGTTAAATAAATATCCAACTGGAGTGGTTGTAAAGGGAAAAGTAACAGGGATTCAAGATTACGGAGCATTCGTTGCATTAGATGAAGAAACACAAGGGCTTGTGCACATATCTGAAATTACAAATGGATATGTGAAAGATATTCATGATTTTTTAAAAGTCGGAGATGAAGTGGAAGTAAAGGTACTTTCAGTTGATAAGAAGAACGGAAAAATGGGTTTGTCATTGAAGGCTGCCAAACGGAAACAAGGGAAAGTACGTATTCCAAATCCATCTGCAAATGGATTTAACACATTACGAGAAAAGTTAACAGAGTGGATTGAAGAATCACAAATTACAAAATAAAAGCAGGGAGTTATGCTCCCTGCTTTTATTCGTGTTACATTATGATATAAAATAATCAAACGTTTCTTTTGCTGCACTTGTAATCAGTATAAAGAAACGCCCGTATGTCGGAAGGTAGAGAAGCGTCATAATCTCCACTTGTTTATAAAACAAGCGGAGATATGTGTTTTATAAAATCATAAAAGAGTTATCTAACTTGGCGTGCTTCTGGGTGTGTTCCAAGCTCTTCAGAAGGTTTAAATAATAAACCAAGGTTAATTAAACCTGAAATACCTACAATGCCGTAGATAATTCGAGCAAGCGCTGTATCTTGTCCGCCGAATATAGCTGCTACTAAATCGAATTGAAAGAAGCCAATGAGTCCCCAGTTTACTGCGCCAATAATCGTAAATACTAAAGCGATGCGTTGTAATGTACTCATTTTAAGCAGTCCCTCCTTAAATGATGAAGCGCAAACGAGCTACGTTTACTCGCTTATCGAGCTTCTTTTATAGAATGGATACCTTTTGCCCTTCTTATACAAAAAAATTTAAAATTCTCATTGTATACTTATCTATACAAAGGACAGAAGTTATGACGATTTTGTAAAAAAAATAAATTGGGTACGCTTACAATTTGTAGTTCGCTTGATTTACAACGGTTGTTTCGCTAAAGTGAAGACAGAAATACATATAGACATTGTATTGGAGGCAAAAAAATGAGCACACATGTAACGTTTGATTATTCAAAAGCATTATCGTTCATTAGTGAACACGAGCTAACATACTTACGTGATGCAGTAAAAGTATCACACCATGCAATCCATGAAAAAACAGGAGCAGGAAACGATTTCTTAGGCTGGGTAGAACTTCCTCTTGCATACGATAAAGAAGAATTTTCTCGCATTCAAAAGTGTGCAGAGAAAATTAAAAATGACTCTGACATTTTACTTGTTGTTGGTATTGGTGGTTCTTACTTAGGAGCACGAGCAGCGATTGAAATGTTAAATCATTCTTTCTACAATATGCTGTCTAAAGAACAGCGCAAAACGCCACAAGTGCTATTTGTTGGACAAAACATTAGCTCCACTTACATGAAAGATTTAATGGATGTATTAGAAGGTAAAGACTTCTCAATTAATGTTATTTCTAAATCAGGTACAACAACAGAACCTGCAATTGCATTCCGTATTTTCCGTAAATTATTAGAAGAGAAATACGGAAAAGAAGAGGCGCGTAAACGTATTTATGCAACAACAGATAAAGCGCGCGGTGCTTTAAAAACATTAGCTGACGAAGAAGGATACGAAACATTCGTGATTCCAGATGATGTTGGTGGACGTTTCTCTGTATTAACACCAGTTGGTTTATTGCCGATTGCTGTAAGTGGTTTAAATATTGAAGAAATGATGCAAGGGGCAGCTGCAGGTCATGATGATTTTGCAAAATCAGAGCTTGAAGAAAATCCAGCTTACCAATATGCAGTTGTACGTAATGCTTTATACAACAAAGGAAAAACAATTGAAATGCTTGTCAACTATGAACCAGCACTTCAATATTTCGCTGAATGGTGGAAACAATTGTTTGGTGAGAGTGAAGGAAAAGATCAAAAAGGTATTTTCCCATCTTCCGCAAATTTCTCAACTGACCTTCATTCTTTAGGTCAATACATTCAAGAAGGACGCCGTGACCTATTTGAAACAGTTCTAAAAGTAGGCAAATCTACACATGAACTAAAAATTGAATTAGATGAGAACGATTTAGATGGATTAAACTACCTTGTTGGCGAAACAGTAGACTTCGTTAACACAAAAGCATACGAGGGAACATTACTTGCACATAGCGATGGTGGTGTACCAAACTTAATCGTAAACATTCCTGAACTAAATGAGTATACATTCGGTTATCTCGTATACTTCTTCGAAAAAGCATGTGCGATGAGCGGCTACCTACTAGGCGTAAATCCATTTGACCAACCAGGCGTAGAAGCATACAAGAAAAACATGTTTGCCTTGCTTGGAAAGCCAGGATTCGAAGAACTAAAAGCAGAATTAGAAGAACGTTTAAAGTAAGAAAAGCGGAGCCGGCTCGTATAGAATGAGAGGTGGATGGAGCTCCTGACGTAGAGGCGTTTTCTGCCTCGCAGGAAGGCGCGAAGCCACCGAGCATTCTAGCCGGTGTAGCTAGACAATAAGAAAAGCGGAGCCGACTGTTTAGGCTCGTCGGCTAAGGTTCTTTCGCACAGAAAGTGTTTTTTACTTTCTCGTGCGGAAGGTTCTTAGACGGGAGGGCCTAGTCGCTAGAGCTAGACAGTAAGAAAAGCGGAGCTGTTGGGATCATCCCAACAGCTTTTTTTTATAGTAAATACTCGTCGGATAATATCGAGGAATCCTTATACTGTGTCGAATCGCCGATATATGGAGTTCGAATTGGGCATGCTAAAAAAAATCTAGAAAGGATGATCCATTTGATTCAGATTCATTCGAAGCTACAAGGAAAAACGTTTGCCCTTTTCAAATTAGAAGAAATATTAAAGCCGCTGGGCTATACAATTGGCGGGAATTGGGATTATGAGAAGGGGTGTTTTGACTATAAAATGGATGAAGAGGAAGGATATCAATTTTTACGATTACCGTTTACGGCAGTTGAAGGAGAACTCGATGTAAATGGAGTTATCGTTCGCCTTGATACACCGTACCTTCTGTCACATGTGTATCAAGACGAATTAGATGATGAAGTGAATACATTTACAGCAGGGATAACGTCTTTCGATCAGTTTACAGAGCCGAAAGATCCAGATGGAGATATTCAAGCGAAATATATTGATATTGGAAAAGCTCTAGTTCGGGAATTAGAAGTGTATCTTCTTAATGTTTAATTACAATTAGTAAATCATTTTTTTTCAGAGTAAATGAATGAATAGGATTTATATGATAGTGCCCGTCACGTTGTAGGCCGAGTAAGAGTATGTTTTGTTTTAATAAATCGCAGTTACAATATTCGAATGTTTCTCCATCATATTTCTCAGAAATATACAGGAGTTGTAATTTATTCGCAGTAATTTCATTGTAAATTGTAAACAGCACTTCTGAAATCGAAGGAAATAATAAAGAAGCAGCAAACACATAACTTGTTAATTTATTTCCTTCAATAATTTCTGTTGCACCTGCTCGTTTAGCGTTATGAATTTGATCGGAAGTTAACATTTCAACGATACAATGTATATTTGGGTTTAATCCTTTCGCTGTTAAGATGGTTAAAATAGACTGTGTATCAGCAGAGCTCTCGCTTTTTTCTTTGTCAGCTGTAATCAAAATAGTATGTGCAGTACAAATGTTTGCTTTGAGTAAAATATGATCATGATGAGGGCAACCTTTAATAAATTGTAGATGATGAAATGACTTTGGCAGCAAAGGAAGTGTTTCATCTATAAGGACAATATCAAGGTTTGGTTGTAATACGCGCATTTGACTTACTACATGCTTTACACGTTCGTTCCAACCGACGACGATCATATGTTGATGACAAGAGGCGGCCTCTTCACCTTTTATTTTCATGTATTGTTTACTAATCATTTCTGTAGCAAATGAAACCATATAATAAGAGCCGAATCCGGTTCCTAACAAAATGAGAATAATTGCAAGGATTTTTCCTTGTATACTATGGGGAACGTAATCGCCGTATCCAACAGTGAACGTTGTGACAAGTGCCCACCATATACCGTCAAACCATGTTCGAAAGTGAACGGGTTCTAATTTATGTATAAGAAATCCAAAGAAGAGAATGAATAAGCTAATTAAGGTGACTAGACGTAAAATAATAGAATTGCGAAATGTATCTAAGATACTACTTCTTGCATTCAATGTTTGTAGCTCCTCCCGCATCAATATAGTTATCCCGCTATTTGTGGACAGTAAGACCCCCACTGATGGAAGTTTCACTTTATATTGTTGCCATTATGAAAAAAGAAAAACCCCCTCATAAGTGAGGGAGTTGTCAGATACTTTCCACTTCGGTTTGTTGAACGCTATTAAGCTGTTGGATTGCATAGTATACATCAGCTGTACGTATTTTTTGGTCAACAGATAGTTTCATTTGTATGAAATGGGCTCCAGTTTCTAATGTTTTAAGTTTCATGTTTTTAACTTTTATATCCATCTTTTTTATGTCATCGATGACGGTAGGGATATTTTCCATACTATTTATGACAAGGTTTACAGCGATTTCACGCTGCCTGAGGGACTTTGGTCCTAAAATATTCATTACAAAAGGGATAAGTTCTACGCTGATCATAAGAAAACACATACCAGAAATAGCTTCTAGATAAAAACCGGCTCCCACTGCAATGCCAATTCCTGATGCTCCCCAAATCATAGCGGCGGTAGTCAGGCCTGCAATACTATCGTTACCTCTACGTAAAATAACCCCTGCTCCTAAAAAACCAATTCCTGATACAACTTGAGCTGCTAAGCGGAGAGGATCCATGCCAATTCGGTTTGAAAGTGAGCTAGGTAAATTATAAGCTGCTTCAATCGAAACGATGGTAAGCAAGCAACTGATAATAGAAATAACTAAGCAAGTTTTTAAACCAAGTGGTTTTCGCTTTAATTCACGCTCTAAACCAATTGCAAATCCTAAAATGGCAGAGAGGCCTAACTTAAGTAATAAATCGAAGTGTTCCATTTGTATTCCTCCCCGTAATTTAGTGTAATAGATGAACTGATATTTTTAGTATATGGTACAAGAAAGGAAATTTGGCCAGTTTTTATAAAAAATATTGAAAAAGGGTGTTGCATTTCGAAATTCACCATGATATATTAATAAACGTCGCTGATGCACGAAAGCAGAAAGCAGACAGAAAAAAGAAATGAAAAACAATGTTGACATCGAAAAACAAAGGTGTTAACATAAGGAAGTCGCAATTGAGCGGTGGATAAGTTCTTTGAAAACTGAACGAAACAAACAACGTGAAACGTCAATTTTTATTTATGATGCTAGACAAACTAACTTTATTGGAGAGTTTGATCCTGGCTCAGGATGAACGCTGGCGGCGTGCCTAATACATGCAAGTCGAGCGAACCGATTAAGAGCTTGCTCTTAA